>DATDNV010000506.1:0-2469 GCA_036518075.1 Thermoanaerobaculia bacterium | reverse complement strand
CACTGCTCGATATCGCTTACGCGGAAGCGCCATCGCCCACCGACGCGGATTGCCGGGAGATCGCCGACGAGGCGGTAGACGCTTCTGGCGGAAAGGGATAGGTAGGACGAGACCTCGTTGACGGTCATCATGGGTAGCTGTTCGGCCTTCTTCTGCTTTTGTCGCTCCATGTCCGTATTATGCATCTTAGGGCATATTTGTCCTAATTAACATATAAGTGATTTATTTTATGGGGCTTCGCCGACGTTGATGCCCATCGTTCCGAGCAAGCGTTCCTCGTAGCGCGCGTTCACGAAACCTGCGCGCTGCATCATCTCCTTCACCCCGCGCTGGCCGGGGAAGCGCTTGAGCGATTCGGGGATGTAGAGGTAGGTCTGCGGGTCTCCGTGGAAGAGCCAGCCGACCGTCGGCATCATCGTGTACAGGAACCCGTGGTAGAGCGCTCCTGCGACAGGGTTGTCCGGCTTGCCGAAGTCGAGAATCACGGCGCGGCCGCCCGGCGCGAGGACACGGCGCATCTCGGAGAGACCCTGTTCGAGGTCCGCGAGATTGCGCAGGCCATAGCCGACGGTGATGACGCCGAAGACCCCGTTGGCGAAGGGCAGCCGCAACGCGTCGCCCTGGACGAGATTGCGAAGAGGGCTTTGGTATGTACGACGGCGCGCGACCGCCAGCATCGGCAATGTGAAGTCGGCAGCCGTGACAACGACCCCGGGCATGTTCGCGGCGAGAAGCGCCATGTCTCCGGTGCCGCAACAAAGGTCGAGCCATCGCATCGGCCGCCTCGCCTCGTTCGCCGCGAGACGCACCGTCTGCGCCTTCCACCGCCGGTGGAGACCGAAGCTCATCACGTCGTTGACGAGGTCGTAGCGCTCAGCGAGGCGCGAGAACATCTCTCGGACTCTCGGCGCGCGCTGCTCGTCGTAGGAGAGGTATTTGTTACGCATGTCCTTCCGTCATTCTGAGGAGCGCAGCGACGAAGAATCTCGTCCCGGAACGCCACGGGAGCAGATCCCTCGCTACGCTCGGGATGACAGGCCCCAACTATAGGCGGATGTGTTGTAAAGTTTTTGGTCTATGGCCACCAACGACCTCAAGAAACCTCTCAGTGAACGCGAATCTCGTGAAGTCGCGGAGGCCGCGCGCGAAACGGAGTGGAAAGCCCCGAGCTTCTTAAAGGAACTTTTCCTCGGCAATTTTCGTCTCGACCTGGTCCATCCCTTCCCGCAGCCGCCCCCGGAGCGTCCGGAGTTTCGCGCCTTCTACGAAGAGCTCAAGAATTTCCTCGTCAAGGAGGTCGATTCGGACGCCATCGACCGCGACGGCAAGATCCCGCAGCGCGTGATCCAGCGGCTCGCCAAGATGGGCGCGTTCGGGATGAAGGTTCCCAAAGAGTACGGCGGTCTCGGGTTCACGCAGCGCGAGTACGGAGAGGTGATGAAACTCCTCTCCTCCCAGGACGGGAACCTCGTCGTGCTGCTGTCGGCCCACCAATCGATCGGCGTTCCGCAGCCGTTGAAGCTGTTCGGGACGCCGGAGCAGAAGAAGAAGTATTTTCCACGGCTCGCGGCCGGCGCGATCTCGGCGTTTGCGTTGACCGAGCCGAACGTTGGCTCCGATCCGGCGAACCTCTCGACCTCTGCCACTCGCACTCCCGAGGGCGACTACATTTTGAACGGCGAAAAGCTCTGGTGCACCAACGGAACCGTCGCCGATCTCTTCGTCGTCATGGCTCGGCATCCGGACACCAAGAAGATTTCGGCCTTCATCGTCGAGAAGGACTGGCCGGGCGTCGAGGTCGTCATCCGCTGCCACTTCATGGGCTTGAAAGCGATCGAGAACGGGGTCATCCGGTTCACGAACGTGCGTGTTCCCAAAGAGAACCTGATGTGGGCGGAGGGGAGAGGCTTAAAGCTCGCCCTCGTCACTTTGAATACGGGCCGGCTGACCATTCCCGCCTGTTGCGCGGCGATCGCCAAGAGATGCCTGGAGATTTGCCGCATCTGGTCGAGCGAGCGAATCCAGTGGGGGCAGCCGATCGGCAGGCACGACGCGATCGCGCAGCTGTTGGCCGAGATGGCGGCGACCGGCTTCGCCATCGAAGCGGTGACCGATCTCGCTTCTTCGATGGCGGATCTCCATGACCGGGACATCCGACTCGAAGCGGCGGTCGCGAAAATGTGGAACACCGAAGAAACCTGGCGGCTGATCGATCGCACTGTCCAGATCCGCGGCGGTCGGGGCTATGAGACGGCTGACTCGCTGCGTGCGCGCGGCGAGCCGGGCATTCCGGTTGAGAGAATGATGCGCGACTTCCGGATCAACCTGATCTTCGAAGGATCATCGGAGATCATGCGGCTCTTCATCGCGCGCGAGGCGCTGGACCGCCATCTGGCCGTCGCGGGCGACCTTTTCAACCCGAAGGTTTCGCGCTCGGAGAAGATCGGAAAGGTCCTTCCCAGGTTCGTC
>DATDNV010000505.1:0-8617 GCA_036518075.1 Thermoanaerobaculia bacterium | reverse complement strand
AGTTCAGCGGCAGCTGATAAAGACCGTTGACATAGAACTGCCACTTCGAGTTCAAGAACACGCTGTCCTTGGCGCCGCTGCCCGTCGAACGGGTCGCGACGTAAGAACCGTCAGAGCAGGTCTGGCCCGTATAGGAAGTCTGGGGGTCGCCCGTGTCGGCCGACTGTCCCGGAACCCGATTGGTCGGGTCGACACAGCCGCCGGAACCGACGTTCTGCTTGTCGTTGTTCCAGGTG
The DNA here is from genome assembly GCA_036518075.1 of Thermoanaerobaculia bacterium. Taxonomy (GTDB): domain Bacteria; phylum Acidobacteriota; class Thermoanaerobaculia; order UBA5066; family Gp7-AA6; genus DATDNV01. The sequence continues at coordinate 8,381 of DATDNV010000505.1, read as the reverse complement.
AAGCTGCCCCGCATCATCCACTTGTTGGAGAGCCTCTTGGTGAGAACCAGATCCACCCCGTTGTAGGTGTGGTCGTAGCCGGAGCGGTTGGTCCAGACATAGCCGGGAGGAACCGCGACTCCCGGATTGAGCTCGTAGACCGGAGCCGAGTAGGGTGTTCCGTCCGGAAGCGTTCCGGACACCGTCTCGTATTGGAAATAATCGGCGGACGTGACGCCCGTCGGAAAGCGGAAGAGAAAATCATTGAACTTGCGGTAGGTGTAGACGACGCCAACCGCAAAGGCCGGGAAGAGCTCATGATCGATGCCGGCGATGATCTCGTCGGTCGTCGGAGCGTGGAAGCCCGGAGCAAAACTCTGAGGCGAAACGACCGCGCCCGGATTGGCAGGATCGTAACCGCGAGAGTTCAAGAAGTGATTCGAATCGACCTCGCCCGGTTCGACCAGCTGGTTTCCGTTCGCGTCATTCCAGGCGTAATAGGCGTACGCAACTGTGTTGGTCGGGTTGGTCTGGCCGGTCGTGTTCGTGCCCAGAGCCTCGGCGTACCGCGCGTAGCTCGCTTTCAGGACAGTGCTGCGGTTGGAACCCAACGCGTAGGTGATGCCGAAACGCGGCTGCCAGTCGTCCCAGGTGAAGGGCTTGTCCTGTCCCGGATAGTTGATTGACGGAAGAATCTGAGGAAACGTCGGGTTGCCGGTAATCGTCGTCGCTCCGTTGGAGCCATACTGCCGATCCCACCGCACGCCCAGATTGACCGTCAGACGATCGAACGTGATCGCGTCCTGCAGATACGCGCTGTAGTAGTAGTTGCTGATGTGCAGGTTCGACTGACGCGTGATCGTCGCGCAGGGAATGGCGCAGTCGGAGAGATCGCCGTACGTCTGCTGCGCAAGGCCTGCCGAGCCATCACCCGGCCACGCGGTCGTCGAGAACGACTGAACCTTCAGGTATCCGAATCCCGCCTTCAGCTCGTTGCCGACCGAGCCGGTGTTGAAGAAGTAGGAAACGTCGCCCTTGACCTGGCGTTGCGGGCGCGGGAAGGAGCCGTACTCGTAGCTGTTGTGCCAGACGCCGTCCGCATCGAAGAAGGACTGTGTCGCAATGCCGCCTTCGGGAAACAGCGTGAAGTTCGAGTTGATCCCGTTGTACTGAGCGGTCAAGAAGAGGTTGGACCCGATGATCTGCGAGTCCTCGAATTTCCAGGTATTCGCCGGCGTCGTCTGGTCCCAGGAGGTCGGCTGCGGACGGGTCGGACCCGCGCTGCGGCCGAACTTCAGCTTGTCGTTGCGCAGATACCAGATGTCGAACGCGTTGGACGGCACGATCTGCCAGTTCACCTTCGCGTTGAAGTCTTCCAAAGTCGTTCGGTCGAGAAGTCCGTTGGCAGTGACCAGGTTGATCTGGTCGTGGCCGTAAGCGCCCCACAGCCAGAGCGTGTCCTTCACGATCGGCCCGCCGACCTCGGCCCCCGTGTCCGTGATCGAGTTGATGTGATTGCCGGCCGAAATCCCCGATGCCGACGCGTCGGACGGGAGGTTACTGGACTGGAAATGGTGATCGGTCTCGTAGAGGCGCGCGCTGCCGTGGATCTCGTTGGTTCCGCGCTTGGTCACCATGTTCAAGTGCGTCCCCGAGCCCTGGATCGACGCGTCGCTTCCGCCCGTGATCACCTGCATCTCCTGGAACGAGTCGAAATCGTAGTAGGGGACGGACGCGCCCAACGCCGACATGTCGGTGACGTTGACGCCGTCCACCGTGAATGTGCCCGAAGCCGCACCCGAGCCGTGCCCGGTCAAGACCGACTGCTGGCCCGACTCCGACCCCGCCACGTTGACCCGGTCGATCTGCACGCCGGGAGAAGACTGCAGAACGACGAAGGGATCGCGGGCAGTGGGTATGCTCGCGAGCTCTTGCTGTGAGACCTGCGCTCCGGTCGCCACGCGCTTAGTCTCCAGAATCGGCGCCTCGCCGGTGACCGTCACCGTCGCCGCCACCGCAGACAGCTTCATCGGTATCGACAGCTCGGTGTTCTTACCGATCTGCACCACCACGTTCTCGCGGTTGACCGTCGAGAAGCCCTGCAAGGCAACGGTCAGTGTGTAGTTGCCCGCGTCGATGTTGGTGACGCGAAACTCGCCGCGCGCGTCGGTGTACACCGTGATCGGAGCTCCCGGCCCCTTCACGATGACCGACACACCCGGGAGCACGCCACCCTGCTCGTCGACGACCTTGCCCAGGATGCTGCCCGTGGACTGCCCGAACTGCGCATAGACTGCAGCCGGCATTGCCATCGTGCAGATCGCCAGCGCAATCGCCGACACGATCCATGGAAACCGTTTCCGCATAGACCCTCCTTTCAAGTGAACGACCCTTCTCGATTCACTTGCGAGGGCCTCTAATAGCAACACGGTTGCCACCAACGATTTCAAAACAGCGGCGGACGAATCAGTCGTGTCGAGCGACGACCGCCGCGGAGTGAAGGACTAATTTTCGAATTCTTCCGCGTCGATTCAAGAAAGCGATCCCGGCGACAGTTGATTGGATCGATGACGAGGTTCGTCCATCGAGGTCGGATAGCCAAACATCGAATCTCCTCGAATCTCTTCGAAAACAGGCGGCCATTTTTTTGGATCGACTGTGACAAACCTGCCAGGCGCGGTGGCATGGAACGCGCAATCGGTTTGTTCGTGTTTTTGGAGAAACCTGGGAACTCGCCGCTCGTAACAGTGTCTGAAGTTCGCCGGATCGGGAATCGATCCAAAGGGAGCTGCCTATGAGCATCCGAACCGTGATCGTGGACGACGAGCCGCTCGCCCGGGAATGGATTCGACAGAACCTACCGGCCGAGGAGGGTTTCGAAATCGTGGCCGAATGCGAGGACGGATTCAAAGCCGTCTCGGTCATCGCGCAGACGAAACCCGACTTGTTGATTCTCGACATCCAGATGCCGGGGCTCGACGGGTTCGGCGTCCTCCGAATGCTCGAGGGTGATCCTCCGCCCGCCGTCGTTTTCGTCACGGCCTTCGACCGGTATGCGGTGTCCGCGTTCGAAGTGCACGCCGTCGACTACCTCCTCAAGCCCGTTTCCCCGGAACGCCTCAAGGAAGCGCTCGAGCGCAGCAAAATCGCGTTACAAAAACGCAGCTCCGAGGACACGGCCGCACAGCTGCTCGCGCTCCTGAAGGAAGTGCGGCGTTACCCGGATTGGCTGCTCATCAAGACCGACGGCCGAAGCCACTTCGTTCGCGTGCGCGACATCGACTGGATCGAATCGAAGCGCAACAACGTTCTCCTGCACGTCGGCTCGGCGAGCTACCTGTACCACGACACGACGACCGGCATCGAAGGCAAGCTCGACCCGTCTCGATTCCTGAGAATCCACCGGTCGACCATCGTCAACATCGAGCGGATCAAAGAGCTTCACCCCTGGTTCAACGGCGATTATTCGGTGACTCTCAAGGACGGCTCGAAGCTCACGATGAGCAACAGCTACAAGCAGAAGCTCAAGGCGTTTCGCCGCGGCGTCGCTTAGCTCTCTCGTCGCCATTTCTCAGAACGAGTTCTCAGTGATCCGGGCCTTCGAGGTCCTGCCGGCGGACATCTCGCGCGAACGGGCCGCGGCGGTCGCTTTGCGACCAGGCGGCCGTAACTTTTCTAAACGAGAGCTGAGCCGATCTCGAGTGCGGTTCCGTTAGAAAAGTTAATTGGCCCACTAAGCGGGCCGGTTCAGATGTCCCTCCGCACGCGCGCGAGATCTCTGTCCGGCGTCACCCCTGCGGCCCTCTTAACGGGCGACGGGCCTGCCTTCCGGAGGAGCCGTGAGTGAGGGAGCGTGGTCCAGCGAAACCCGGGCCCCGTAAGACTGCGACCGAACGACAAGCGAGGGCCCGGTTGGCACTCCAGCGGCACGGCCCGAGCGTGGCGACGAGGGAGGCGGGACCGGCGCTAGAGGCTTCGAATGAGAACTATGTCTCGAGAAATCACAGCGAGTCCTCTGAAGCGTTCGAGCAGAAGCTCGCCGGAAAGGCTCTCCCGATCCCGATTCCGGGCGGCGGCACTCTCCTCACGAATCGCTGGTTCGCGTCCGGTGCGGGCGCTTTCCGGGAACGGGCGCGCTTCCCGCGCGGGCGGCCCGGCTTGCGGCGAAAGATTCGGTGGCGAAGAACGAATCGGCGCAGCCGCGAGAACGCTTGAAGCTCCGTCGCCGCATGGGGAATCTCGAAGCCTTCCCCTCGCGCCTGCGTCACCGCGTCGTCGAGCGCGTGGGTCCTCTCCGGAGACTCGAGCCGTCCGACGGCCCACTCCGCATCCCGGCGAACGCAGCCCGCTGACTCGCAGACTTCCTCGACGCAGGCTCCGCCCCGAAGAGCGCTTCGCTCTGCCGCCAGAGCGGCAGCCTGAAGCTCGAGGATCCGGTGGTACGCGAACCAATAGTGCTTCGCGCGCGCCATGTCTTCGCTCCATTGTCGAGATCGCGGTCCGGACAGGCAGTCCACCAGTGCGCCCATCTCGCGCCGGGCCTCCTGGGAACCCTGCGCCGAGGCCTCCCAGGAGAGCCGATCCACGATGTCGCGGACACGCCAGGAGTGGAGGAGCGAATTGGGAAGGATCGAGAGCGCCCGCCACAGCGGCATCTCTTCGACCTCCGACCCGAGAAAGCGCTGCAGCATTCCTTCCGCGAAAATCTCGCGAGAGAGAACCCGTCGCCAGGGAATCCCGAGCGCCTCCGCCTGTCGCACGAGACGCAGCGCTTCGATCTCCGTCGGCCAGCTCTCGGAAGCCGCGCGGGGCGAGGGACCGGCCGCGGCGATCAAGTCCCGGCGAGTCGCCGAAATCTCGGACGGCGTGCTCACGCTCGGTATCCTCGACGTCGCGCGCATCGCGGTCAATCGCTCGCGGACGGATGAGTAGAAAAAGCGGACATTCGTGAGGCCACCTCGCCCTCACCTGGTTGTACGCGCGCACGAACGCAAGGTTCTCTTCGCGACGCGCTCCACAGTGACAACGAAACGACAGACGCGCCCGAGGACGCGCGCGCCGGCTCGAGTCGGAGCCCCTCTTGGGCGTTCACTGTTTTGAAGCGTCATTCAGAGAATCGAACTCGTCCTTTGGACGCGCCCGCGTCATCCCAGAAGGCCATGCCTTCGTCCTGAATTTCATCCCCTCGGTCCAATGAACGAGTCGCTGCGACTCGGGCAGGCAACTTGCTCCTCGCTGCTGGCGTCACGAAATGAAAAGCGTTCGTCCGCGAAATTCGGAAAGAGGGAGACGTATGCAGAAAAGATCGCTCGGGTGGATCCTCGGACTCTCCTTGATCTTCGCGCCGTGTTTCGTCAAGGCCGACGGTACCTTGCTTGGAACCATCGCAGGAAAAGTCGTGGACGAGCGCGGTGGCGCTCTTCCCGGAGCCACGGTCGAGTTGACGAGCCAGGACAAGGGATTCGGCCGCTCGATGACGACGGACTCCGCCGGTAACTTCCAGTTTGCGCTTCTGCAGCCGGGTCCTTACACGGTCAAGATCAGGATCTCCGGCTTCGAAACGTTCGTCGCGAAGGACAACATCGTCGTTCCGGACAAGACGACCAACGTCGCGGCGACATTGAAGCTCGCGAGAGTCGCGGAAACGGTCGTTGTGTCTGGCGAAACGCCTTTGGTTGACAAGACGAACACTTCGGACACGACGGTCATCCCTTCTGAGCTGACCGACAAGGTTCCGGTCGGCCGGAGCTATCAGAGTGTCATCGTGTTCGCGCCGGGCTTGACCGATCCGATTCCCAACTCCCCTTCCGGGGGAAACCCCAACTCCCATGGCGCGCTTCGCGGGAACAACGTCTACCTCTTCGACGGTGTCGACACGACCGATGTCACGACCGGCACCTTCGGACAGAACTTCAACTTCGAGGCGATGCAGGAAGTCGCCGTTTCGACGACCGGAATCTCCGCCGAGTATGGCCGCGCGCAGGGTGCGGTGGTCAACGTCGTGACGAAGTCAGGAACGAACCGGTTCGCCGGCTCCGTCAAAGTCCTGTGGACCAACGACAGCTGGAACGCCCAGAACAAGGGAAACAACGCGATCAACGGCGCCACCTTCGCCCGGGAGAAAACCGACAGCACAGTTCCGGACTACAACTACACGCTGGGCGGCCCGTTCTGGCAGGATCACCTCTGGTTCTTTGGGACCTACGAAACCGTCAAGGCGATTCTTCCCGCGGTTCAGACCCAGGTCTCCTCGGCCCACCCCGACGAGACCGGACAAAGCGCGGTGCCGGTCGAAGACACCCGACTCTGGGTCGGCAAGCTCACCTTCCAGCTGACCCCCTCGCACCTCTTGACCGGGCAATTCAACAGCGACCCGATCAGCGGTTTCATCAACGACTACTGGGGAGCCTCCGCCGAGCTCCAGGCCCTGACCTCGCAGGCGCAGAACAAGTGCGGTGGTGTCGGCTGCCTGAAGCAGGGAAGCTGGTCGGGCGTTTTTGGATCGAAGGTCACGGGCGAGGCGCGCTATGCCGAGCAGTCCGGAAACATCGTCGTCTCGCCGCTGGTCGGCCATGGATCTCCGTTCTTCTCCTTTTCCGACAACCTCTACTACAACGGCGCCACGTTCGATGGAATCGTCGACCGGCCGCGCAAGCAAGCGAACCTGGCTTTCTCAATCTTCCAGGACATCGGCGGCAGCACACATCAAATCAAACTGGGCGTCGACTACCAGGATTTGAAGTCGATCGCCAACTTCGACTATCCGACCGACACGCTCTACTACGTCGCCGATTTCGATCCCGCCAACCGCGCCAACCCGGTCTTTCAGGTAGGCGACATCCGCCAGAACTTCATCTCCGGCCCCTCGGTCTCGACCGGAAAGATCTGGGGCGGATACGCACTCGACAAGTTCAGCATCGGAAACCACTGGTCGTTCAACGTCGGCCTGCGGATCGAGAACCAGACCTCCAAGAGCGACCTCGGCCAGTCGGTCATCAATACGACCAACGTCTCGCCCCGCGTCACGGCGATCTACGACATCGCCGGCAACGGAAAATCGCTCCTCTCAGCCGCCTACGGACGTTACTACCAGTTCCTGGTCCAGGCGATCGCCGACTCGATCTTCGCCGGCGTGCCACAGGAATCGAACTACGACCAATTCATCTACGACGGCACCCAGTTCGTGTTCGACAAGTCGGTGCGCGCGGGCGGCAACAACACGGTGGCGAACACCGACCTAAGCCCCTCGTACATCGACGAGTTCAACGTCGCTTTCCAGCAGCAGGTGGGCAACACGATGGCATTCGGCATTCGCGGGATCTACCGCAAGACGACCGACATCGTCGACGACGCCAAGTTCCTGAATCCGGATGGAACTCTCTTCCAGACGCCGGCCAATTTTGCGCAGGCTCAGCGCTACTACAAGGGCGTCGAGCTGACCTTCGACAAGCGGTTCTCGGAGCACTGGCAGATGCTTGCCAACTACACGTTGTCGCGGGCGACGGGCAACCAGTTCAACAACTCCCAGTACACCTCGCAGCTCTTCGACTTTCCGGGCTCGACCTGCACACTCAAGGATGCCCAGGGCCACACGTTCACCCAGGCCTGCACCGACGCCGAGATCCACAACCAGTACGGCCTGGCGCCCTACGACCGCACGCACCTCCTCAACGTGCTCGCCGCCTACACGATGCCTCTGGGGCCGGCGGTGATCACGGCGGCGCCGGTCTTCAACTATCAGTCGGGCCTGCCCTATCAGCGGCAGCGCACGAGCCTGACTCCGATCGGGAGTACCTATACGTACTTCTACGATCCGCGCGGCGTCTCTCGCACTCCGAGCACCTATGAGCTCGACTTCTCACTCGAAGCGGTCTTCCGACCGATCGGCAATACACAGGTACCTTTGGTCGCAGGCCCGATCGAGCTCGGAGTCCGCGGAGAAATCTTCAACGTGACCAACCAGCAAAAAGTCTTCCGCAGCGACCTGGTCAGCACGACTCCCAACTTCAATCTCTCCAATCCGTTTCAGTACTACGGCCAGCCGGTGTCGCGCGACGCGCTCCAGGTCCCGCGCACCTACCGCGTCACCGCGCTCGTTCGCTTCTAGACTTCGCTCTTCCCATCGCGTGCAGCCCCGCCCTGCGGCGGGGCTTTTTTCTTCTGCGACTCCGCCGCGATCCCGGTCGTTCAAGCGATTGGAAAGCGCGTCCATCGATTCGGATCTGCGCTCGCGGGGGCGGGATCGCTGTCCGCCGCCCGAATCGAGTCGTCCTGAATCTCGCCGGGCTGGTCCGAAACGGCTGGAGCCGCGGCAGCACTCCCGAGCCAGTTGTCCCGAGCCCCGCCCAGCGGGGCCCCTCTCATTTCGAGCCGAGGGACGGCGCGACCTTTGACTCGTCTTC
>DATDNV010000504.1:0-7968 GCA_036518075.1 Thermoanaerobaculia bacterium | reverse complement strand
GGCAGCGATCACGAGAAATCATGCTCAGTCTGGAGGTCCGTAAAAAAGCGGGTGGGGCGGAGGTGCATCGTGTGGAAACCGATGCGCTGACAGTGGGCGCCTCCTCCGGCAACGAGGTCGTCGTGCGCGCGCGCGGCGTCGCGGGCCGCCACATCCGACTGTTCGAAAGGAACGGCCGCTATCACCTCGATCTCTTCAAGGGAGTCGGCGCGGTGAGCCTGAACGGACAGGAGTTCACGGGCGGCGCGGTGATTCCCGGCGATCGCATCACGATCGGCGAAGCGACCATCACGATTCTGAGCGGGGTACGCGCTCCGCTGCGACCGACGCCGATCAACGACTTTCCGCTCTCCGATACCATTGGCATTCCGATCGCGCTGCCTCCCTCGACCGAAGTCGAGTACCGCGGCATGCGGCTTTCCGTCTATCGATTGTGTCGGGAGGTCGCTTCGGCGGAAGAGCTCGCGACGAAGCTGGTCGACTTTCTCGACGAGGAGCTCGACCCGACCGAATGGGCGATCGGCGCTGTCTCCGTCACAGGAAGTTTTCGAGCGCTCGCCTCCACTTTCCTCGAGAGCCCGGCCGTTCCTCCCCGGTTGCTCGAAGACTATCGAGCCGGCGAGCGGGTGGTGAGGTCAGAGACGGTGACCGGCGTTTTGACGTTGATCGGAGAGCCCCGGAGGCCGCAGGCGGACAGCTTCGCGGTTCTCGTCCGCGAGACCCCGCGGCTTCCCGCGCGCGCGGTGCTCTTCCTCGAGGAGCTGGTCTCCGTGGCGGGCATCGCCGTCGCGCGGGAGTTCGCGAACGATTCGGCCGCTCTCGCGCCCCGGCCGGAGCCAGCCGCGGGCAAGGTGCACATTCCGAGCACCGGGGCCGAGATCGCGCTCCGCGAAACGGACGACCTCAAGCGGATCATCGACACCGTGGAGCGCGAGGTCATCGACCGGACGATGCGCCGCGCCGAAGGCAATCAGAGCCGCGCCGCCGAGGTGCTCAACATCTCGCGCGGATCACTGATCGCGAAGCTGAAGGAGTACCAGGTTCCGGATTACCGCTATCTGCGGCGCGAGCGGCCCAAGAAGGGTTGATCAGCCGAGGCAGTCGGCTCCTGCAGCCAGCTCTCCTTGTCCGGTTGTCATCCCGAGGAGCGGAGCGACGAAGGATCTTCTTCCGGTCAAGAAACGAGATCCTTCGCTTCGCTCAGGATGACAGCCGCTGGACAGGCGTCGCAGGCGGTCGCTGCCTCGTTTCTCCTGTCATCCTGAAAACTCGCGATTCTCTTGTCATCCTGAGGAGTGAAGCGACGAAGGATCTTCTTCCGGTCAGGAAACGAGATCCTTCGCTTCGCTCAGGATGACAGTCTCTCCGCTCCAGCCAGTCTGTCCTGGTCGTGCACGATCTGCCGCACGATTCGGTCCAGATCCCGCGGGAGGCTCACGAGGAGCTCGTTCTCTGCGTTCAGGATGACCTGCTCGGTCTCCGCGCTGGCGAGCAGCCGGCCGGTTTCGCTTCGAATCTCGTAGTCCACGATGAGACGGGCCACGTCCGGCGCCCGCAGGCGCGCGGCGACTCGGATGGTGGCGTCGGCGAGGATCGGAAGCCGGTACCGGATCTCCATTCGGGTGATCGGCACTTTGTAACCCATGGCCAGAGCCTTCGCCGCTGTGAATCCATATCGGCTCGTCATCGCCTCGCGCGCCTGTTCGATGTAGAGCGCGTAATGGCCGTGCCACACCACGCCGTAGGAATCGCATTCGGCGAATCGAACGGGAATGTCGACCGCGAATCCGACGAGGGGAGGCGGTTCGGGCCGGGCCCGCGTCACACGACCTCCTCGAAGATCGCCGCCATGAAATTGCCGCCGGCCCCGAAGGAGTTGACCAGGGCTCTCCGAGGGCGGCGGCCGTCGGCGACGAACGGCCCGTCGGGATCGGCGACCGCGCGGCACGCGGCAACCATTTGCGCGCCTCCGGCCGCGGCCATCTCTCCGATGGAGCCTTTGACCGAGATCGCGCGCGGCGGCGTTCCAAAAATCTTCCGCATCGTCTGTTCTTCCGCACGGTCCATCTCTTCGACGCCGTTTCGCGACGGCAGCCACAAGCCGATGTCGTCGGGAGAAAGATCCGCGTCATCGAGCGCGCGCCGGACAGCCCGATCGATCGACATCGGATCGGGAGCGAAGCGATAGGGCTCCGAGGGAATTCCCGACGCCGCGATCCCGGAAAGCCTCGCGAGGGGGCGAACGCCGCGCGCCGACGCCTCCGCTTCCGGCTCCAGCAGGATCGCGAACGCCCCTTCTCCCTGGACGATCCCGGACGATCGGCGCTCGCCGCGAAGCGCGCCGACTCGGTCGAAGCCCATCGCGTAGACCGCGTTCCATTCGTCGACCGCACCGGCGACCATCGCGCGCGCTCTCCCGCTCTCGATCGCCAGCGCCGCGTAGAGGAGCGCGTTCAAGCCCGAGGGATCCTTCTGGGTGATCGTCACGTTGGGTCCGAGCAGCTTCAGCTCGATGGAGACTTGCGACGCCGGCGCGTTCGCCACGGTATTGGGAAAATGAAAGGGCGGAGCCGCTTCGGGGGACTCGACGAAGAGAACCCGAAGGAACTCCGTCAGCGCCCCCGCCCCCGCGGAGCCGGTCCCCATGGCGATGCCGACGGCTTCGGGCATCGTCGAGACGTCCAGACGCGCTTCCGCGATCGCCTGGCCGCAGGCAAGAATCGCAAACTGGCTGCCGCGGTCGAATCGGCGCGCCTTCATCGCGGGGATCTCCGGCTGCGGAGTGAACGCGTCGTACCGCGCGACGTGCGTGGCCTGCAGGCCCCCGCGCTCGTCCGCCGTCATCGGACGAATCGCGGACTCTCCTGAAAGAAGGCGGCGGTAGAACTCGTCGGGCGTCCTCCCGAGCGGGCAAACCGCCCCGGTGCCCGTGATGACGCCGTGGCTCATGGGGAAGCCGCGCGCCGACGCGCGGGAGGCGAAAGCCGCGTCACGAGGAGAGGCCTCCGCACCCGTTCCCGATTCAATTCGCGCGACCGAACACCACCACCGAGCTGTTACCGCCGAATGCAAAGGAGTTCGACAATGCCACGGCGACATCCGCATCCCGAGCCTCGTTGGGAACGTAATCGAGGTCACACGTGGGATCGGGGCTCGCGTAGTGGATCGTTGGCGGGATCTTTTTGTCCCGGATCGTCAGAACCGTCGCGACCCCCTCGATCGCCCCCGAGGCGCAAAGGCAATGGCCGATCATCGACTTGATCGAGGAGACGGGAATCCGGCGCGATCGGTCTCCCAACGCGGTCTTGATCGCGGCGGTCTCGGCCGAGTCGTTCTGGGGTGTGGCGGTGCCGTGGGCATTGATGTAGTCGATTTCATCCGGGTTGACTCCGGCCGACTCCAGAGCGGCGCGGATCGTCCGGCCTCCCGCCACCCCGGACGGATCGGGCGCGGTCATGTGGTGCGCATCGGACGTGACGCCGTAGCCGAGGAATTCGGCGAGGACGGGCGCGCCGCGCCGCATCGCTCGTTCCCGCTCCTCGAACACCAGAATGCCGGCGGCCTCGCCGATCGAAAGTCCTTTCCGCTCGCGGTCGAAAGGCCGGCACGGATCGGGATCGACCGATCGAAGAGAATTGAATCCCGCGTAGGTGAGCCGCGCGAGTACGTCCGATCCACCCGTCAACATCACGTCCGCATAACCGGCTGCGATCGCGTCGTGCGCATAGCCCATCGCGTTGGCCGAAGAGGAGCAGGCGGTCGTGATCGTCGATTTGAGCCCCTCGGCCCCGAAATACTGCGCGATCCGATCGGTGATCGCGTCGGGAAGGTGGTTCAAGACTCGCGAGGGACGGCCCACTTTTCCGTTGAGGTGCAGCTCGTAGAAGGCTTCCGAGTCGATCAGGCCGGAAGTGCCGCCGCCGAGGATCACCCCGACGCGGGTCGGATCCTCGCGGGACAGGTCGATTCCCGACTGCGCGATCGCCTCCCGGGCGGCCGCGAGCCCCATCCGGTCGGCGCGGGACATCCGTCGTTTTTGCTGCGGCGACAGGAACGCGTCGGGAATTTCGGCCACCTGAGCCGCGGTCCGCGTCCGGTAAAAGGTGGGATCGAAGAGCGTGAGATCGCGAATGCCGCACTCGCCAGCAAGGAGGTTGCGCCAGAAGTCCTCGACGTTGGAGCCGATGGAAGACACCGCGCCGATCCCCGTGACGACGACTCGGCGAGGTTTGACCATCGCGGGGATTGTGACATAAGGAGCAAGCTCATAGCTGTCAGCGATCAGCTGTCAGCCAAAGACGTGACCCGGGCACGCCCGGGCTGCAAACGGAAAGCTGCAAACAGAAAGCTGCAAACGGAAAGCTAGAATCCCTCCATGCCGCCACGCGTCGACTGGCACACCTACTTCATGAACATCGCGCACCAGGTCGCGACGCGCTCGACGTGTCCCCGCAAACACGTCGGCGCGGTCATCGTCCGAGACCGAACCATCCTTTCGACCGGATACAACGGTTCGATCCGCGGACTGCCACATTGCGAGGACGTCGGGTGCGTGCTGGAAGACAACCATTGCACGGCGACCGTGCACGCCGAGGCGAACGCGATCCTCCAGGCCGCGCGCAACGGCGTCGGGATCGGCGGCGCCGAGATCTACACGACCGCGAGCCCCTGCTGGCCGTGTTTCAAGTTGATCGCCAACGCCGGGTTGACGCGCGTCTATTACGGTGAGTTCTATCGCGACGAGAGGTCGCTGTCGGTCGCGCGGGAGGCGGGCATCGAGCTCATCGACCTCGGGAAAGAGTTGCAGGTGATCGAGAAGGCGGAGGCGTAGACGAGCGGGGCCTCTGCTCCCGGGAGCGGACAGCCTAGCCGGCGGATTTCACTTCTTCTTCGAGCGCTCTCAGGCATTCCTCCAGGTAGCCGCGGGCCTGCGCCGAGATCTGAAAGAAGCGGCATCCCAATCCCAACTCCGGCTCCTGGCTGACGCGAACGACGAGCGCTTCTCCGACGATCGTCCGGCCGGAACGTCCCGGAACCTCGAAGGAGACTTCGAGCCGCGCTCCAACGGGATGCGGCGCCGCCGTGCGGATGAAAAAGCCGCCTCGAGAAAGATCGCGCAGAGTGCCCTCGTGCTGCAGGCCGTCCCGCCAGAACGTGACCGACCAGTCTGCCGCGGCGCGATTGCCGTCGCGAGGCGTCAACCGCAGCCGCCTCCGGATGCTCTCCAGCAGCGTCTCTTCCTCGAGCGGCTTGATCAGCCAGCCGTCCGCGCCCGCCCGGCGCCCATCCGGTTCCGATTTGTTGTCGTTGGAAGCGATCAGCACCGGCGTGCGCGCAAACCGAGAGTCGGCCTTGAGCACGCGGCACACGTCCACTCCCGTCATGCCCGACATCTCGGCGTCGAGGAAGATGAGATCGGGAATCTCACGCCGCGCGACGGCAAGCGCTTCTCCGCCGCTCGACGCGGTGACCACTCGGTAAGCGAGGCGCTCCTGCACCTTCTGACCGATCTCGCGGAACAGCCCGGAGTCGTCGACCAAGAGTATGGAAGGCATGGATTGCGAAGATTATAGGCGGTTCGCTGTGCGGGCATGACATCTGAACCGGCCCGCTTCGCGGGCCAATTAACTTTTCAAACCGTGAGCCCTCGAGTCAGCGGGAGGGCCGCCTGCGGGAGAAGCCCGCGGCTCGCGGCTGGAGAAATCGCAGCTAGACGACTCTCGGGCGCAGCACGATCTCCCCGTGGATCACGTCGGGGGGAGACGTCAGGATGTAGAAGAGAGCTCGAACGGCGTCTTCGGTTCGGAGCATCCGATCCTGCGGCGTCGTCGGCCGAAACCGATCGTAGAACTCGGTGTGGGTCGAGCCGGCGCAAATCGCGGTTACCCGAATGTGGCGCGGCTTGAGCTCCTCGGCCAGCGCCCGCGAAAAGCCGACGACGCCGTGCTTGACCGCGCAGTAGACGGTGCCTTCGGCGTACCCCTGGAGCCCGGCGATCGACGCGACATTGATGACCTCGGACGGCGCGCTGCGAGCGAGGGCGGGGAGCGCGGCCTGCGTGAGATGAATCGGGGCCGAGAGGTCTGTCTCGATCATCTCCGCGATTTCTGAGCGTTTCAGGTCTTCCAACGGCGCGCGATAGCCGAGACCCGCGTTGTTGATCAGGATGTCGAGTCTCTTGTAACGGGCGAGCACGACGTCCACCAGATCGTAGAGACCCGGGACATTGCGAACGTCGGCCACGTGGTACGACGCTTCTCCTCCGGTCTGCGCGATCTCGGCGACTGCTTCGCGGAGCCTCTCCTCGCGCCGCGCGGCCAGAAAGACGCTGACTCCGACCCTCGAGAGTGCGACCGCGAACGCGCGTCCGATGCCGGAGGAACCGCCCGTGATGAGGGCGACCTTTCCCGTGGGCTCCGTCACCGACACCGCCTCACGTGGAAGAGTGTACTTCTTCGACTCGCGGTTGCGCCGCTGCCGTTATCATCCGCGCCGCGTGGATACGATCACTCACGGCATCGCCGGATCGGTCCTGTCCCGGGCGGCTTCGGATCGCGCCCGTCAGAGCTCGGCCTTGATCGTCGGTTCGGTCGCCGCGATGTTTCCCGATGCCGATTTCTTCTTCCTGTCGGGTCGTCTGGATTATCTCGCCAACCACCGCGGGTGGTCCCATTCCTTCGTCTACATGCCGCTGTTCGCGCTCGGATTCGCTCTCCTGAGTCGTCTCGTCTTTCGCAAGACCCCGCTCGCGGCGCTCTGCCTGTTTGCCGCGGTCGGCATCACCTCGCACATTCTCTTCGACTGGATCACCTCCTTCGGGACGATGTTCTTCGTGCCGTTCTCCCGCCATCGCTATTCCCTCGACTGGATCTTCATCATCGACCCCTACTTCACGGGCATCGTGTTCGCCGGCCTCGTCGGCTCGCTTCTTCGGCGCTCGCGCGCTCTGCGCGTGTCCCGGGTCTGCGCGGCGCTGCTCGGGCTGTACATCGCGTTTTGCGCCGTCATGCACCACCGGGCGCTCCGGATCTGGCGCGGTCTGGATCAGCCTCCGCCCGGCGCCACCGTCGCGGTCCTGCCGCAGTTTCTTTCGCCGTTTCGATGGCTCGGGCTGAGCTCCGAAAACGGGGAAGTGCACGCCGCGTTCTTCGACGTCGGACCGTTCGCGCGCGGAATCGAGGATCCGCAGCCGCCGAAACGATTCTCCGAGCTCCTGCGGAGCCTCTCCGACTTCTACCCGCCTCCCGCGCGCGCGCGGATCCGGACCTTTCGCCAGGCTCCCGGCAGCGCGCTCCTCGACGCGGTGCGGGCTCTTCCCGACGTGCAGATCTATCTCGCCTTCGCCCGCTTTCCGCTGGTCACCGTTTTGCCGGACAAAGACGGCGGAGCGGCGATCACCTGGGAAGACCTGCGTTTCCTCCCGTGGTTCGCCGGGCCCTGGAAGACCGACCGGCAGGAGGGACTCCGCCGCGAGCCCTTCGTCTATCAGGTGCGCGTGGATCCCGCCGGCCGTCCGATCGAGCGGGCTTTCGTGACCCGGTCCGGGCGCCGCTGACTCGGAGGCCGACCCGACCAACAATATCTATATTGTGGTTCCGGAGGCCGGCCCTGACTCGGCGGGCAGAGCCGCCGTCGGCTCCTCGGGCGTTGGAGCGACATACGAGTACTCCGGCTTCGGAGCGCGGGTGAGCGCTTCGGTGATGCCGGCGTAATAGCCCACCTTGACGAGGAGCCGCACGAAGACGAAGACCTGCTGCGTCAGAATCAGGGGCACGAGCGCGAATCGGGCCTCGCCGCCGGCCGGCGGGTCCGCCAGGAGCCAGATCAGGTACAGCACGGCCGTGGTCAGGGCGTAATAGAGAAGCACGCCCAGCAGGCGCAGAGGGCGCGAGAGGAATCCGCCGATTCCGGTGAAGAACCGCGAAACGGGCGGCAGATCGGGCCGCGCGACCCAGACGGTTCGCACGG
>DATDNV010000503.1:0-2487 GCA_036518075.1 Thermoanaerobaculia bacterium | reverse complement strand
CAGAACTCGGTCTTGTTGGCTCAGCCGATACGTGTCCTGCATCCACAGCAAGCGGTTGCAGATTCCCCGATGGGTGTTCAGTGTCCCCTTCGGCTGTCCGGTGGATCCAGAGGTATAGATCACGTAGGCGAGATCAGCCGGTTTGGCACCGCCCTCCAGGTTCTTGGGCCTCTCCCGCTCAATCTCCTCCCAGTCTCGGTCCAGCCTGACGATCGGAACAGCCGGCGGCGCGAGGCTGTCCGGTCGGCCGGGCCCCGTGAGGACGACCCGCGCTCCGCTGTCCTCAAGCAGGAACTCCAGGCGCTTGGAGGGATAAGAGGGATCCAGAGGCAGGTAAGCGCCGCCTGCCTTCAGAATTCCTAACAAACCAACCAACATCTCGAGCGAACGCTCGAGGCAGAGACCAACGAGAACCTCGGACCCTACGCCTCGCCTTCTGAGATAACTCGCGAGTCGATTGGCCCGATCGTTCAGCTGTTCGTACGTCAGGCTTTCTTCGCCAAAGACCACCGCTTCGGCATGAGGAGTCCTCTCCACCTGCTTCTCGAACAAATGAGGAAGTGTCGCCTCCGGGGGATACGACACATCCGTCTGATTCCACTCCACGAGAATCTGATTCCGCTCGCGCTGGGTCAGGCAGGAGATGTCCGAGATCCTGCGATCCCCGTCCTCGGCAAGACTCAGCAAGAGAGTTTCGAAATGCGAAAGCATTCGTTCGATCGTCGGCCGATCGAAACGCGAGCGATCGTAGGCGATCCCAAGAGACAGTGCATCGCCCGGAACCACGTGAACCGTCAAGGGATAGTTGGTCCGCTCGAAGTTCCGGACCTCCCGAATTCCGAGCTTCTCCTCACGTGACCGCAGGGCGCCAGCGACCGGATAGGTCTGCACCGCGAGAATGGTCTCGAACAGCGGCAGGCCTCGAGGAACCTCGCTCCAACCCTGCACGTCAACGAGGCGGCTGGACTCATAGTCAAGAAACTCTGACTGTTGTTCCTGCAGGCGCTGGAGCCACGAGCGCACTGGCTCGTCTTCCGGAATGTCCACGCGAACCGGAAGCGTGTTGACGAGAAGTCCGACAATCGACTCCACGCCCGCGAGATCGGCCGGCCGGCCCGACATCACGGCTCCGAAGACCACCGTTGGCTCGCCGCTGTAACGACCGAGGAGAAGTGCCCACGCGGCACGGACAATGGTGCTCAGGGTCAACCGATGCCTTCGAGCGAATTCCAGCAGCGACCGTGTTGCCTCTGCGGAGAGCCGGATTTCCCGCTCCTCGTAGCCGCCATTCGCGTCCTCCGCGTCGGTCGCGCTCCGTCCGACCACCAAAGGCGTCGGCGCCGCGATGCCTCGAAGCGTCCGTCTCCAGAAGCGCTCCGCTCGAGCGGGATCCTGCCGCTGATGCCAGGCGATGTAGTCTCGGTAGGGCCGCGGAAGCGGCGGCTGCAACTCCGTCCCGTGCAGAAGGGCTTCGTACGAGGCCCAGACCTCGTTTCGAACCATCCCCATCGACCATCCGTCGAGAAGAAGAAGATGGAATGTCCAAACGAAGACGGAATCGTGGTCACTCAAACGAAGCAGCGCCACGCGCATCAGCGGCGGCTCGAGAAGCTCGAACGCCGACTGCCGGTCCTCCTCGAGAAACTCGCGGACCGACCGTTCACGATCCTCTGGCGATGACCGTCTCCAGTCGCGCTCCTGCCAGGGCAGCGGTACCGATCGGAAGACGACTTGCACTGGTTCGCCCCCGTCCTCCAGCACGACGGCGGTTCTCAGGATCGCATGTCGCGCGATGACCTGGTCCCACGCGCGGCGGAGGGCTGGAACGTCCACGTCGCCCTCGATGCGGCAACTCCATTGCATCAGAGGCGCCTCGTTCCCTGAGCTGAAGAGCGTGTGGAACAGCATCCCCTGCTGCATCGGGGAGAGGGGATAGATGTCCTGAATGTCGCTCTTGGCGATTTCCATCGACGTCGGGCGCCTTTATCTCTTGCCGAGCTTGCGAATCACTCGATCGAGGCGTTCTTGGTCCAGCCCCGCGAGCGGAAAGTCGGAGGGGGTGTATGGGCCTTTCGCGATCGATCGACAGTGCTTGCTCAGATTTCGAAGTGTTTCCATGAATCGGTTCGCGACTCGTTCGATCGTCTCCCGACGATGAATGTTCTCGCTGTAGGACCAGTCCATCCGGAGACGCCCGTCGGACACCTGGCCCTGGACCTCCAGCAAGTGACGGCGCAGCCCGCGCGGGCTGTGAATGGGGCCGCTGGATTCTTTGGCCAGCCGGAAGGGGGAGGATTCATCGAAGAGGTCGAAGCGACCAAGATAGTTGAAGCTCACCTCCGGGTGCGGCAGCGCCTCCAACCACGCGACGATTTCCGGGTCATTGGCAAGATAGCGGAGCAGCCCATATCCAAGGCCGCGATTCGGCACAGCTCGCAGCCGCTCCTGGACGACCTTCAACGACGCGCTGAGCCGGGCTCCCTCGCG
>DATDNV010000502.1:0-2800 GCA_036518075.1 Thermoanaerobaculia bacterium | reverse complement strand
ATCGACCGCTTTGCGGCGAGGCTCGCGGGTTCTCGGATGGCGGCCACGGTCCGCCGCAGCCGCGGTCCTGACGCCCGCGCCGCCTGCGGGCAGCTCAAGGGGCGCACGCAGGACGCGCGCCGGCGCGCCGTTGGTGCGGGGCAGCGGTCGTGACGGAGATTCCCAAGAAGGACGCGTCCGCCTCCGCGAGCGAGATCGAGCGATTGACCGAGGAGCTCGCCCAGGAGCGCACGCGGCGCGAGAGCCTGGAAGCCGCGTTCGAAAGGCTCGACGACGCGATTCTCGTGATCGGCGCAGATCAGATTCTCTTCGCGAACGGACCGGTCGCCGAGCTCTTCGGGATCGCTCTCGAACGGCTGCTGCGGATGAGCCGAGAGCAGTTCGTGCGGGAGGTCACCGGACTCTTCGACGACCCGCCCGAGCTGGTGCAGCTCCTGCGCGACCGCTCTCCCGACCTCGATGCGCGCGAGGATTTCGAGATCCAACGGCCGCGCTGGAGGCGAGTGCGCTGGATCGGGAAGGCGTTGCGGCTGCCCCGGGGTCGCGGGCAGCTCGCGGTCTTCGCGGACATCACCCAGGACGCCGACCTCGCTTCGACGCGGAGAAGACAGGCCCTGACCGACGAGCTGACCGATCTGTCCAACCGCCGCGCCGGAGAGCAGGCGATCGCACGGGAGACCGCTCGGTCCCGGCGGACGGGACGGCCGCTGTCTTTCGTGCTTTTCGACGTCGACCACTTCAAGTTGGTCAATGACACGCACGGCCACGCGACGGGAGACCGGGTTCTTCGAGAAGTGGCCCGCTACCTTTCGGCGTTCCTCCGGCGCGGAGACATCGCCGTCCGCTGGGGGGGCGAGGAATTTCTCGTGATTCTCGCGGACGAGAGCCGACAGGCAGCGGGTCAGTTCGCGGAGCGCGTCCGTAAGGCGATCGAGCTCCTTCGGGTCGACAACGTCGGGCCCATCACCGTTTCTGCGGGAGTCTCGGAATTAGCAGAGGGGGAAGACGCGGACGCAGCTCTTCATCGAGCGGATGAGAATCTCTACGAGGCGAAAAGGAGCGGGAGAAACAGGGTGGTGTGATTTTCGGAATTCAAGATTCAAAATTCAAGATTCAAAAATCGAGTTGCTAGCCTCATTTTTGAATTTTGAATCTTGAGTCTGGAAATCCATTTAGACCGGCAAGTTGTCCCCGAAGAACTCCGTCCACCGGCGCTCGTACTCCTTCTTCTCGACCCTCTGGGCTTCGTCGTCGTGATGGCAGTGGCCCGCTCCGCGGACGCGCCAGACGAGGCTTCCGGTCGGCAGAGCGTCCTCGAGCTTGCGGGCGAATCGCGCGGGAACGAGCCGATCCTCCTCGCCGTACACCAGGCATACGCGGGTGTGGACGCGTGCCATCGACCGGACCGGGTCAAATTGCTCGAGTCCTTCATCCGAACCGGGAAGCGCGAGCTCTCTTCGGACCCGTGCGACGGCCCGGGCCAGCGCCCACCGACCCGTCAGCGCGAGAAGCCAGTTCGGCAGGCCGGTGGACATGGCCAGATAGTGCCGCGCCATCTCTCGAGGGTCGGCGAACGGAGACTCCAGCCAGAGCGCGAGGCAGTCATGGCGGGCGGCGAACTCGATCGCCACCGACGATCCCGCCGAACAGGAATGGATGCCGATACGGCGCGGATCGAGCCCATGGAGCTCTCGGGCGCGGGAGACCGCGTTGGCGAGGTCGTCCTTCTCCAGAAACCCGAAGGTGAACAGAGAGCCCGCGCTCGCTCCGTGGCCCCGCAGGTCCGGAAGGAGCACGTTGTACCCCAGGCGCAGGGCGCGAAGGGCGTCGGGCTGCCACTCCGCCGCGCCGCCTCCTTTTCCGTGGATGAACAGGAGGGTCGGCCTCGACGCCGCGTGACCCGGGGAGGCGAAGATCGCGGCGAGCGTCACGGGCGATCGGGCGCTTCCGGCATGGCGATCGTCGGAGACCTGGCAGCCGGAGCTCTTCAGCGCCTCGAGCATCTCGCCCCGGTTCGCCGTGCATGGGGCCAGGCCACGCGGCGAGATGAGCCGCTGGGAGAAGGCTCGGGCCGCGAGCCAGGACGCGCCGACGTAGGAGAGTCCTCCGGCAGCAAGGAGGGAAGCCGCTTTGCGGCTCCGCCTTCGCCGTCGATTCCGATGCGGGAAGTGGGAAAGCAGGCGCTTGTTAATCTTTTTCGAGCCCGAGCCGGACACGCGTCTCTCGACCTTTCCGGCCGAAGACGCCCACGCACTCCACGGGGCCGACGACGTAGCTCTGGCACGCCAGTCGCACGGGATGTCCTTTCCACCGCTTCCGAACGAAAGCGAGCGGCTTGGCGAACCAGAGCTTGAGAGAGAACTTCTCGAGTCCCGTGGGGCTGGTCAGGTTCTCCGCACCCGACACGGGAATGACGGCGCACGTGGTGCATTGGCCGTGTCCACCGCACCACTTCCAGAGCCGGGCGTCCGCGTCGAGAGCGGCATCCCAGAGGCGATACCCGGACCAGACTTCGGTCGTCTCGCCGTTGATGACGCAGCGGATCTTCTGAGGTGTCGGTTTTGGTTCGCTCGCCATGCGAGGATTATAAGGAATTGAGAGTTGAGAATTGACCGTTGAGAATTGAGCCCGATTTCGGAAATCGGGAAATGAGGAGACCGGATCGAGCATGATTCTCGCGTTTCTCGTCGCGGCCGCTTGTTTCGTTGCATCCGGCGGGCCCGAGCCGCAGCCTGCGGCGGCGAGCCATTTTCGAATCGTCCCGGTCGGGGAAGGCGTTTACGCTGCGATCGCCGCTCCG
>DATDNV010000501.1:0-3668 GCA_036518075.1 Thermoanaerobaculia bacterium | reverse complement strand
AGCGGGGAAGCGCTGTCTTCGCACACCCGCACCCGCTTCACGGGGGCACTCTCCACAACAAGGTCGTCTTTCGAGCAGCGCGCGCACTGATTTCGTCGGGCTTCGGAACGCTTCGCTTCAACTTTCGTGGAACCGGCGTCTCGGAGGGAAGGCACGACCGCGGACGCGGTGAGACTCGGGACTTCCGAGCGGCGCTCGACGAGGCGGAACGGCGCGGCGGTCTTCCGATCGTCGCCGGCGGGTTTTCCTTCGGGGCGGCGGTGGCTCTGCGGGGGGCCGCGAGCGACCCGCGAGTGGCCGCCTACGTCGGCGTCGGTCTGCCGCTCGCGACCGAATCGGGGGAACGCGTGCCGCGTCCCCGCGTCCCGTCCCTTTTCGTGGTCGGCGAAGAAGACCGGTTCGGCCCTCCGGATCTGCTGAGAGAATTCGTTCAGGACTCGGGTCAGATCGTGGAGATTCCAGAAGCCGACCACTTTCTCGCGGGTAAGCTCGACGTTCTCGAGCAGGCGGTGCTGTCCTTTCTCGAACGTCTGTCTCTTCCCGTGCGCTCGCGCTGATGGCAAAGCCCCTCTCGCTCGAAGCGCGAAGAGACCTGCTCCGTCTGGCCCGGCGCGCGCTGGAGGCGCACTTTCAGGGCGAGCCGCCGCCGCGCCTGGCGTCGGACCGATCGGAGACGTTCGGAGAAGCGCGCGCTCTCTTCGTGACGCTTCGGAAACACGGAGAGCTTCGCGGCTGCATCGGCACGCTCTCCCCGGACGGAGAGCTGTCGCGACTGGTGCCCCGATTTGCGCTCGCCGCGGCGTTCCACGATCCGCGATTTCCGCCGCTCGACTCCGAGGAGCTCACTGCGTGCGAGATCGAAATCTCCGTCCTCACGCCGCCGGAGCCGTTCGAGAGCGAAGAGGAGATCGAAACGGGACGCGACGGGTTGATCATCGAGGCGCAGGGCACGAGCGGGCTTCTTCTTCCCCAGGTCGCGACCGAGTGGGGATTCGATCGCCGGACGTTCCTCGAGGAGGTCTCGAAGAAAGCGGGCTTGCCGCCGGATGCATGGCAGCGGCCCGGGGCGCGTCTGTGGAAATTTCAGGCGGAGGTGTTTGGGGAGGGGGAGGAGGGGGAATAGCGAAACAGGAGCAAGGAGCGAGGAGCAAGAAGCGTGGATGAGAAGCGCGGAGCAGGAAGTAAAAAGCAGGAATAAGAAGCGAGGAACAGAAGGCAGAATTCCCGGGTTGTAATCATCTCATATCAGATCTGATATACCATTGTCAGGTCGTCCTTTTCGAATCGGCTCCTCTTTCTTTCACCGAGGCGGGTCGTGCCGGCTTCTTCGGCGGTTTCGGCGGAACCCACACCCTCTTCGCCGCGACGATCCGCTTCTGCCGGTTCGCCATCCCTTTCATCGACTGAGTTTCATTGCCTTAGGCCTCCTGTGCTCCACTCCTTGCTCCTTGCTCCTTGCTCCTTGCTCCTTGCTCCCATCCCATGTCATTCCGAGGAGCGCAGCGACGAGGAATCTACTCCCACCGTGAATTCACGAGGGGTAGATCCCTCGCTTCGCTCGGGATGACAGAGAGGGTTGTCATTCCGAGGAGCGTAGCGACGAGGAATCTGCCCTCACCGTCGAGTCATGCGAGGACGCGAGCTGCCGGGAGTACAACAAAAGTGCCGCCGCGACCGCCGCGTTCAGGGAATCGACCGGGTCCTTCATCGGAATCGTGAGCTTCCGGTCGAGGTACCGGTAGGCACCAGCGGGTAATCCCGTCCCCTCCGAGCCGACGACGAGAATCGAGTTGTCGGTCATCGGCGTCTCGAATGGGCTCTCGCCTCCGGACGACACTGCCCCGCAGATCGTCCGTCCGGCCGCGCGCGCGTCGGCCGCGAAAGGCTCGAAGGAGACCCGGCCCGATACGGGGATGCGAAGGACGCTTCCCGCGCTTGCGCGCACGGCCCGCGGATGAAAGAAATCCGCGGAGCCCGGCGCCGCCACCACTCCGGCGCCGCCAGCCGCCTCGCCTACGCGCACGATTGCACCAAGATTTCCGGGATCCTGGATTCCGAACAGGAAAAGCACGGGACCTTCCCTGGCGAGGATCTCCGCGACTGGAACGTCTCGCCGCCGGACGATCGCCAGCAGATGCTGCGGCGTCTTCGATTCCGCAAGGCGCTCGAGGACCGCCCGCGAGACGAGCCGCGGCCGCGCGGAGGAGAGCGCCGCGAGCCGTCCCGGCCGCACACTCGAATCGTGCAGCACGTGCTCGAGGTCGAGCCGCGCGGAGACGGCGTCGAGAATCGCCTTCTCGCCTTCGAGCAGAAAATGCGTATGCGCTTCGAGCGAGCGCGCGATCTCGCGGACGAAAGGGTTGGACGGAGACTCGATCGCCGTCACGTCCAACATGCTATAACCGGCGCGGATGGGAGATCGGCGCCACAGGCTCTTCTTCGCCGTCGGCCTCGAAGCGACTCAGTCGGGCTCTCCCGTCGCCGCGCTCTGGACCTTCCCGGCGATGATCGGCTCGGCCTTTCTCGTCGCGTGGGGCGCGGAAGCGGCGGAATTTCTCGTCTCTCAGGGCCTGGCGCTGGCCGTCCTCGCTCTCGTGCAGACGGCTCCGGAGTTCGCCGTGGAGGCGGTCATCGCCTGGAAGGCCGGCAAGGACCCGGCGATGGTCCACCTCGCCATCGCGAATTTCACCGGGAGTCTCCGCCTGCTCACCGGACTGGGCTGGCCGATGATCTACGCCGTCGCCGCCTTCTACTCGCGGCGCAAAGGCAAGCCGATCAAAACCATCCGGCTCTCGGACCACCATGCGGTCGAAGTTCTCGGCCTCCTTCCGCCGCTTGCCTATTTCGTCCTGGTCTGGGCGAAGGGAAACCTCTCGCTCTTCGACGCCGCGATCCTCGCCGCCACGTACGGAATCTATCTCTGGATCCTCCTGAGACTTCCCGTCCGCGAGGAGTCGCCGGAAGACCACGCGGAGGTGCCGCGCCTTTCTCGTTGGGCTCTCTCTTACCGGGGCGGAAAGCGCTGGGCCGCGGTCGGGCTGCTGCTGCTGGGCGGAGGCGCGATCATCTTTTTCGTCGCCGAACCCTTTCTCAAATCCATGCTCGCGATCGCGACCACGTTTGGCCTCTCGCAGTTCGTCTTCATCCAGTGGGTGGCTCCCTTTCTTTCGGAGTTTCCCGAAAAGACTTCGGCCTTTGCCTGGGCCAGGCGCGTGACGCGAGCCCCGGTCGCTCTCGTCAACATGGTCTCGTCCAACATCAATCAGTGGGGAGTTCTTTCGGGCCTGCTCGCGGTCATCTACTGCTGGAGTCACGGGAATACATCGCCCCTTCCCTTCGATGACTTTCAGCGGTCGGAGATTCTGCTGACGATTCTCCAGGCGTTTCTGGGCTGGCTGTTCCTCGCTTCGATGGATTTCGAGCTCTACGAGGCAGCCGGTCTTTTCCTTCTCTGGGTCGTCCAGTTCTTCGAACCTTCGCTCCGACACTCGATGGAGTACGTCTATGGCGCGTGGATCGTCGTGGAGCTCGGACTGCTTCTCTCCGGCAAGAAGAGGCTGCGCGCGTTCCCCGCGTTTGCGCGATGCTGGAAGGAGCGGCGATGACGCGGGGGAGGCTCGCGCGGCGCATGGAGACGTTGAAACCCTCCTCGACGATCGCCGTGGGAA
>DATDNV010000500.1:0-3617 GCA_036518075.1 Thermoanaerobaculia bacterium | reverse complement strand
GCGCTCGGCATCCGCGTCGTGGAAGGCGGGCTCCACCCGATTCTGGCCTCCGCGGACCTCGCCTTCGTCGCGTCGGGCACGGCCACGCTGGAAGCTGCACTCTGCGGCGCGCCGATGGTCGTTGTCTATCGCACCTCCGCGGTGAGCTTCGCCATCGGGCGAGTTCTGATCAGGATTCCCTGGATCTCGCTCGTCAACATCGTCGCCGGCGAGCGGATCGTCCCCGAGCTGCTGCAGCGGGAAGTCAACGCCGAGGGGCTCGAGCGGGAAGGGGAGACTCTCTTGTCGGATCCGGCGCGGCTGGCCGCCATGCGCTCCGGGCTCGAGCGCGTCTCCCGGGCGCTGGGCCCCCCGGGAGCGACGGGCCGTGCCGCAGACGCCGTGCTGGAAGCGATCGAGAACGGTGGACGGCCGTGGGCCCTCGCGGCGGAGTCTCGCTCGTGAAGCCCTTCCGTCGCCTCCTGGTCTACTTCGGCCACTATCGCGGCCGCGCGATGTTCGCTCTCCTGGCGATGGCCATCGTCTCGGCGTCGACCGTCGCGATGCTCTTCCTCGTCGGGAAAGTGATCGACGACGCGCTCGGAGCCGGATCGGCCCAGAGGCTCTCGGGGCTGGCCCATCCGGCTTCGGGACGCGCGGCCCCGCTCCTGCGCGCGCTCGACTCGGGGTACGCGTCCGCCCGCTCGTTCGCGGAGACGCACCACGTGTCCGTCCGCTTTGCGGCGCCGCTGCTTCTGCTTTTGGCGCTCGTCATCAAGAACCTGTTCTCGTACGTGTCCGAATACGAGCTCAACGGGATCGGCGTCGCGATGGTCCGCGACCTGCGGCGAGATGCATACGATCGACTGCTCGGCCAGTCCTCGCGCTTCTACTCCGAGTCTTCGACCGGCGAGCTGATGAGCCGCATGCTGGCCGACGTCGAACAGGTCCAGACCGCGTTCGGCCACAGTCTGACCGACCTGGTCCAGGGGTCGCTCACACTGCTGCTCGTGCTGGTTTACGTCTTTTCGCTCAACGCCCGTCTGGCGCTGATCGTCATCCTGCTTGCTCCCGTCGTGCTGCTGCCGATCGTGATCAATACCCGGCGACTCGGCCGCGCCGCCTCGAACGCCCGGGAGCGCATCGGGGAGATCGGCGGAATTCTCTCGGAAACGCTGAAAGGGCAGCGGCTGATCAAGACCTACGCGATGGAACCGTTCGAGGCGCGTCGTTTTTCGGAAGCCAACGACCGGTACTTCCGAGCGAACCGGCGGACGGTCCGGCTCCAGGCCGCCAACTCCCCGCGGATGGAGGTTTTGACCGGAGTCTGCTTATCGGCTCTCTTCATCTACGCCGCCGGCCAGATCCACGCGGACCGGATGCAGGTCGGCGACCTCTTCTCGTTTCTCGCGGCCCTGATGCTCATGTACAAGCCGCTCAAGGACGTCACGCGCATCAACATGGCGATGCAGATCGCGCTCTCCGCGGCGCGTCGCGTGTTCGAGATCATCGACCGCAAGAGCGAGATCGTCGAGAAGCCGAACGCGCGGGAGATGCCCGCATTCTCGACCGCCGTTCGCTACGAGAACGTGACGTTCGGATACGGAACCGAGCCCGTGCTGTGCGACGTCAATCTGACGATCCGCCGCGGAGAGACGGTCGCGATCGTGGGCCCCTCGGGCGCGGGCAAGACGACGCTCGTGAATCTTCTCCCGCGTCTCTACGACACCGGGCGCGGACGCATCACGCTCGACGGCATCGACGTCCGCGACGTCACGCTCGCGTCCCTGCGGCACCAGATCAGCCTCGTGACGCAGGAGACGATCCTTTTCGACTCGACGGTCCGCGACAACATCGCCTACGGGCAGACCTCTCCGCCCGAGGAGAAGGTCCGCGCCGCGGCCCGCGCGGCCTACGCCGACGAGTTCATCGAGCGGCTTCCAGGAGGCTACGAGGCGCGGGTGGGGGAGGACGCGGGCCGGCTGTCGGGCGGCCAGAAGCAGCGTCTCGCCATCGCGCGCGCCATCTACAAGGATGCCCCGATTCTAATTCTCGACGAGGCCACTTCACAGCTCGATGCCGAGTCGGAAGCGCTCGTCGGCCGCGCGCTCTCGAACCTTCTGCGCGACCGGACCGCGCTCGTGATCGCGCACCGGCTCGCGACGGTTCGTCGCGCCGACCGCATCGTCGTGCTCGAGAACGGACGCGTGGTGGAATCGGGCACGCACGACGAGCTCTTGACTCGCCCCGGGCTCTATCGCAGGCTTCACGAAATGCAGTTTTTCGCCGAAAGCGAAGCGGGCCCGCGCTCCGCATGAGCGCGCGGCGGCGTTCCGAAGGCACGCGGCGATGGGCCTGAAGAGCATGACCGGGTTCGGACGGGCCGCCGGGCCGGTCGGCGAGGGCTCGGCGGAAATTGTCGCGCGGAGCGTCAATCACCGGTCGCTGGACCTGACGGTCAAAGTTCGCGAGGCGGACCTGTCGCTCGAGCCCCTGATCCGCGGAGTCTTTTCCCGGAAGCTCTCGAGGGGGAAAGTCGAGGTCTCGCTGCGAGTGAAGCGAGCGACGGCGGACGACTATCAGGTGACCCTCAACGAGCCCCTGCTCGAGGCCACGCTCGCCCGCCTGGCGCTGCTGGCGGCGAAGTTCCCCGTCGCCGCGCGGCTCGAAGGCCGGGACATCCTGAGCATCCCGCAGATCTTCTCCATCGAAAACGGCGCGGCTGAGTTCTCGCCCGACGAGAAGGCCGCGGTCGAAAAGCTCGCGGAGGAGGCCGCCGACGCGCTGACCGAGATGCGAGAGACGGAGGGCCGGGAGATTGCGGCGGAGATCGGATCCCGGCTCGAAAAGCTCCGAATCTGCGCGTCCCGACTCGCAGCGCGCCGGGAAGAGATCACCCGCAGCATCCACGAGACCCTTCGAGAGCGGGTGAAGGCGCTCTTCCCCGATGTGACGTTCGAGGCGGGACGGCTGGAACAGGAGGCCGCGCTCGCGGCCGAACGCTCCGACGTCTCCGAGGAGCTGCAGCGTCTCCAGGCCCATCTGGAGCAGGCCACGCGGCTGATCGCCGCGGCGGGGGAGCCGGCGGGAAAGAGACTCGATTTCCTGTCTCAGGAGATTCTCCGGGAGATCAACACGCTCGGCTCGAAAGCCAGGGACCTGCAACTGACTCGGGACGTCCTCGAGATGAAGGCGGAACTCGAGGCGATCCGCGAGCAGATCCCCAACGTCGAATGAGCACGGTCGTCCGCGGAGACCTCTACATCGTTTCCTCACCATCAGGAGGCGGCAAGACGACGCTCATCCGCCGGCTTCTCGCGAAGCCTCCGGGAGAAGCCCTGCATTTCTCCGTCTCCCACACGACCCGGCCGAAGCGCCAGGGCGAGGAGAACGGCCGCGAGTACCACTTCGTGAGCGTGGCCGAGTTCCAACGCATGGTGCAGCGCGACGAGTTTCTCGAACACAACGAAGTCCACGACAACATCTATGGGACGTCCCGCGGCGAGGTTCTCCCGAGGCTCGCTGCCGGTGAAGACGTCATCCTGGACATCGACGTTCAGGGAGCCCGGGACGTCCGGAAGGCTTACGTCGAGGCGGTCACGATTTTCATCGTCCCCGCGTCTCTCTCGGAACTCGAG
>DATDNV010000499.1:0-11695 GCA_036518075.1 Thermoanaerobaculia bacterium | reverse complement strand
CTGACAGGCTTCCGATCATCCCGGTCATCTCGAGCCTGGGCGGGACCACGAGCGCGACGTCCAGCGCAAGGCTTGGCGTCATGACGAAGCTCGGTGCGATGTGGAAGTTCGCCTGCAGGGTGAAGGTCGAGGACATGAAGGGCGCCGTCGCTGTCCCTGTCGCCGTCACCAGCAGCATGCCGCCAGCGACGCTCCAATCGATTTTGCTTACCTGGATCTGGATCGCTCCGATCGGCGCCGCGGTCAGCGACAGAGTCAGCGGCAGGGGCGGGACGGCGCGGCTCACCATCCCGATCTCGAAGCTGAACGGGTCGAGGATCACGATCTCGATGCGGTTGGCGGGATCGGTATCGTTGATGGTCAGGCCTGGCAGGGGGCCAGAGCGGAAGTCGGGACCGTTCACCGTCGGATGGTCGGTCTCCTCAATGGTCAGACCGAACCGCTGACGGTCGTCGCCGGTGGGGATGGTCACAGCGGTCGACCCGGCGGTGACGCTTGCCGTCTGCTTCACTGACTGATCCGGTGGGGTCATCCGCCACAGCCGTGCGATCCGGTTCGGTCCGCTGTCGCCCGGCAGGTCAAACACCACGATCTCGATCGGCACGTCGCCCACGTGCAGCGCCTGGCAGGCGTCGAGCTGCGCCTGCTGCTCGGCGATCTGCTGGCGGATCACGCCGAGGTCCTGGATTGCTTTCCAGCGGTCGACGCCGGTCAGGCCGGGCACGGCGCCGAGTTTCGCCTGCTCCTGCACCTGCAGGGCCGCGATCACGTCGGCGATGGGCTGGCACTCGGGAGCGATGGCTATGGCGGACCCCCCGGGCGTGGCAAGTTTGACCTAGCTGACACTCATCCTGGCTGCCGGCCACAACCCATATGACTGTCCTCAGCTCGGCCGCGGTCATTCTTGTCCAGTGGGGAGCGAGCGTCAAGCGAGCCGTGAGCAAGAAGCGAGGAGCAAGAAGTAGCGAGAGGGAGACGAGGCGAGCGCAGGAGCGGGAATGGTTGATCTGAACCAACTGCCGATCCCTGTCTTTCTTGCTACCTGATCCCCGCTACCCGCTGCCTGTTTCCCGCCCTTTCGCGAATTCGATGAGCTGCAAACCGGCGTCGCGATTGAAACCGACCTCCGGGTCGATCAGGAGCACGGGACAGCCGCTTGGGTAGTTGAGCGGATTGTCGTCGATCGCGATCCAGGGACGATCCTCGAGACCCCGGGAGCGCAGGTAGGCGAGGACCTCGCGGTGCCGGGCAAAATCTTCCACGGAGTCATCGAGCGGCGTCGCCCCGACGATTCGAGCGCGAATCGACTCGGGAAAGAGCCGTTGGAGCTCGTCGACGGGGTTGCACTCCCGCCAGTTCGAGGTGATCACGATCTCCGTGGCCGGAAGCGACCGCAGGGCATCCTCGAAAGCCTGAAGGCAACAACTCTCGAGCTCGCCCTCCGGCGCCTGCAGCCGGCGAAGCACGCCGTCGAAATCGAGGAAGAGGATCACCTCGGCATTGTCACGCATCGGAGCGAGGAACGAGAAGCGAGAAACAAGGAGCGAGGAGTCGCGGAGGGAAAGAGAGCCGAGGCGCAAGAAGCGGGAATTGTTGGCCGGAGCCAGCTGACGGTTCCCTGTTTTTCTTCTTGCTCCTTGCTCCTTGCTTCTTGCTCCCTCTTCAGTCCGCTTCCTTATCTCCTGGCCGATCCTCGACGGTGAATGGCCGACTTCGAGGACGGCGCTGGTCGCCGGCGCCGTTTCCTCTCGACGATCACCCGGGAGAGATCGGCAATGGTTTGGTTCTGGAGCTGCTGCTGAAGAACTTTGCGGGCCTGTTTCCAGACGGAATGAGCGGGGCAGGGGGCTTCGTCTGAACACTCCGGAAGCCCGAGCAGACAGCGCGTCCAGACTCCACTGCCGTCGATTGCGCGGACAACCTCGAGCATCGAGATCTTTTCCGGCGAGCGCGCGAGCTCGATGCTCCGGTGCCATGAGCTTGCTTTGAGTAACCCCGAGCGCTGAAGAAAGTAGAGGACCTGGGCGACTTCGGGAGCGGACAGACCGGTCTCAGCGGCAAGCTTCGAGATGTCCGTCGGGATCGCGCGGCGGCGCCGCGCCGCGGCCGCGAGACGCTCCATGATTTTGAGGGCATCCTGACAGCTGCGCGAATAGAGGGGCGACTGCAGTAACTCGGAGGGCGGCACCCATCGGCGCAATCCCCGACTCTGAGGCACGAAAGCACCTTAGCACGCGCGCCTCGACGGAAAGCGGGAAGCAGAAAGCCGCGTTCCCGCGCCCAGAATCCCCTCCGCCGTCTGTGGACTAGTTGCTATCGGAGGATGGATTTATGCCCAAGATGCGTGCGTTCCAGGTCCCGGCCCCCGGCAAGCCCTTCGAGATGGTCGAGCGCGAGATCCCGACACCGGGACCCGGCTTCGTGCGGGTAAAGGTCGAAGCCAACGGCATTTGCCATAGCGACGTCCTGACGAAGGAAGGAATCATTCCCATCGAGTACCCGCGCGTGCCCGGACACGAAGTCGCTGGCGTCGTGGACGCCGTCGGCGATGGGGTCGCCGCGTGGAAGAAGGGCGACCGCGTCGGGATCGGCTGGCACGGCGGTCATTGCGGAACCTGCACGGAGTGCCGCCGCGGCAACTTCCGCTTCTGCCTCGTCTCGCCGCTCATCACCGGGATCTCCTACGACGGCGGCTACGCGGACTACGTGATCGCCCCCCAGGTGGCCCTCGCCCGAATCCCTGACGGGCTCTCGGCGGTCGAAGCCGCGCCGCTGATGGATGCGGGCGTAACGACCTTCATGGGCCTGCGCCACAGCGGCGCGCAGGCCGGGGAACTGGTTGCAGTCCTGGGCGTCGGCGGCCTCGGACACCTCGGCGTCCAATTTGCGGCCAAGATGGGCTTCGACACCGTCGCGATCGCGCGCGGCACAGACAAGGAGCCCTTCGTGAAGAAGCTCGGCGCGCGTGTCTACATCGACAGCGCGAAGCAGGATCCCGCGGCGGAGCTGACGAAGCTCGGCGGTGCCCGCGCGATCCTCGCGACCGTGACGAGCGGGGGCGCGATGACGGCGGTGATCGGCGGCCTCGGAGTCGACGGCGTTCTCGAGGTCGTGGGCGCACCGCTGGATCCACTGCAGGTCCCCGCCTACTCACTCATCGTCGCCCGACGCTCCATCGCCGGCTGGGCCTCCGGCCGGCCCATCGATTCCGAGGCCACCATGAAGTTCGCGCTGCAGACCGGCGTGCGATCGATGAACGAGCCCTTCCCGCTCGACCGGGCCGCCGAGGCCTACGACCGGATGATGAGCGGCGAAGCGCGGTTCCGGGTGGTGCTGACGATGGGATAAGAGGTAGCAGGTAGCGAGGAGCAGGAGCTAGGAGCGAGGGCCAGAACTAGGGTCAAATTCCCCGCGGCTGTCTTTCGCTCCGGGTCCCCTGTCTTCTCTTCTTGCTCCTCGCTCCCCGCTCCTTGCTCCCTCTTCTCACGCTGCCTGTTTCGAGAGCGCGCGGATCTCGCGCAGAACTGTGTCGATCTCTTCGGGAAAGTTCATGACGCCGGCCGCCACGCGAGCGTAGGTGATCTTGTAGGGCGAGGTCGTGGTCCGGATGTTCTTCGCAGCCAGGCGATGGACGACGGCCTCGGGCTTGAGGCCCGCGACCTCGTAGCAGCTGATGCCAGCCGACAGCTCCGGGTCACGCGGCGTATGGAGGGTCACGCCCGGCAGCCTGGCCGCGCCTTCCCGAAACGCGCCGTTGAGCTCGCGGATGCGCGCGGCGATCCGGTCGCGGCCGATCGAGCGATGAAGTTCGACGGCAGCGGGAATCGCAAGCACGTGCTCGTACGCGAGAAACCCGCCCGGCGAGACGTTCGCGGCGCGGGTCGTGGTCAGCGTCTTGCCCTCCTTCCAGGCCACGAACGCGTCCAGGCCGTCCGGGTCGAACGTCGGGATCGTGGGCCGAATCTCCGGCCAGAGGTCCTTGCGGCCCCAGAGAAAGCCCGTGCCCCGCGGCGCGAAGAGCCACTTGTGCGCGCCCGCCGCGAAAAAGTCGCAGCCCAGACGGGCGACGTCGACGTCCTGGTTTCCGAAGCCGTGCACGCCGTCCACGATCAGCAGGCACCGGTCGGCTCCGGAGCGGCCCCGGTTCGCCTTCGCCACGGCCTCGGCGATCGCGGCGATCGGGAGTTTCACGCCTGTCGAGGAGTGGACCCAGGTCACGCCGACTGCCCGCGTCTTCGGCGTGATGGCGCGCGAAACTCGCGCGACGATCTCGTCGGTCCGGGCATTCGCGCCCTCGTCGTACAGGCTCACGCGCCGGACGGCGGCGCCCGATCGGTCCGACGCCATCCGAATCGACTCGTGATGGGAATAGTGGTCGTGCTCCGTCGTCACGACTTCCTGATCCGAGCGGATCCGCAGGCCCTGGTAGACCATCGCGAGCGCGCTCGTTGTGTTCGACGTCAGGCAGATCTCTTCCGGCAGGCCGCCGACATAGTCGGCGAGGGCCTTCTTGACGTCCGAGAACGGCCGCTCCTGGGAGTCGGGCTCGAACGCGGCCGCCTCGATCCACGTGGGGTCCGAATCGAGTTTCATGCGGAAGACCTCGATCGCCGCAGCGACCGGCGCGGGATGCGACACGAAGAGAAACGAGGAGAAATGCAGCTTGTCCTTCGCGAGGGGGAATAGCGCGCGTACGGCGCGCCAGTCGACGGTGCCGTCCGGACGGCGCAGCGGCGGTGCGGCATTGGGAACCTGAGGCGCGGCGAAGAGTGAGCGCGGGGCAGCGCTTGCAGCGCTCCAGGCGAGGCCGGTCGTCAGCGAGGCGATGAGCCGGCGGCGGTCGAGGGTCATGATGGCCTCCTCGGTTGATCGCCTCCGAGTCTACGCGATCTGCGAGGAGCGAGGAGCAAGGAGCAGGGAACGGGGAGCAGGGAGCAGGAGCGAGGAGTAGCGACAGGAAGGCAGAAGCGAGGAGCAAGGACCGGGAACTGGCACGCTGATCTGAATGGTTCCTCGTTTGCGTGTCTTTCTTCTTGCGCCCTGCTCCTTGCTCCTTTTTCGGCCCGCTACCCGCTTCCTCCGGGCATGGTCTGAAAACCGGCGGCCGCAAAGTGCCTGTCGAAGGTAAATGCTCGATCAAGCCGATGACGGCGCATCAAAGCAAAGGAGATGCAGTCCGTGAAGCTGACTTGCTGATCGGCGAACTTGGCGAACAGATCGACCGCGACGCCTTCATCGTCGGCATTGGGACGAAGAATGACGAGCGCCGAAGAGCTCAGCAGCGCTCGAGCCCGGTCTGCGGCGAAGGAGTAGGAGGATCGCCTGGCGAGCAGCGTGAAAGTCTCGTCCAGAACGAAGCTACTCGTGGAGCAGCGATCGCGGCGGCGCTCGATTTCAGCCCAGGTTTTCCGCGCTCGCCGGTGATGCGCGTCGTGCAGAATGAAGCGAGCCAGGAAAGGACCGGTATCGACGAAGATCACTTCTCGTCGTCGTAGAGATATTTGTCATGCCTGGACGAGAGATCCCTGGGCGCCGGCCCGTCGAAGATCACGTCTTCAAACAGCGGATCGGTTTTGACGTCGTAAGTCACCTTCGGAAGGCAGGCATCGAGAGAGTCTCGGATCAGCTCTCCCAGCGAGACGCCCTTCTGTCGCGCGCGGAACTGAGCGCGTCGGCGCAGATCCTCCGGCAACATGATCGTCGTTCTTTTCATCGCGGCCGACTTCATGCATATGCATAATATGGCGCTATAACTTTCTTGTCAATCGTTGTAGGAACGCGAAGCCAGGAGCCCCGGAGCAAGGAGCGGGGAGCAAGGAGCGAGCAGTAGCGGGAGTACCCCACGCAAGGGGTCATGGCTGCCCGAGGAGCAAGGAGGAGGGGAGTGAGTTGACCTGAACCAGCTCCTCGGTTCCGGTCTTTCTTCCTGCTACTTGCTTCTTGTTTCTTGCTCCCTCTTCGGGTTTACGCCAACGTGCGCGTGTGATTGAACGTGTATTCGCCGACCAGGCGCTCGGCACCTGTTTCATCGAAGGCGATGAGACGGGCAATCATGGTGTTCGTCGGCGAAGCCTTGGCAAAGTCGATCGGCTGCTGGAAGGCAATCGTCTTTGTCCCGGAATGAACGGGGATATCCGACTGACGCATTTGTTCGATGCCGCGCTCGTCGCAGATGCTGAGATCGACTCGTTTCACTCCGCTCAGGTCTGCGGCAAGACGCCCGATGAGAATGTCGTCTTCGGTCATCACGGTGCACTGAACGCTGCCGCCTCGGGGAGGTGCGTATTCGCGTATGCGCAATCCTTCCTCCGCGGCGCGCCGAAGAAACGCGTCGCTCACGACCATTCGTAGGTTGCCTTCGCGCGCCAGGCCGCGGACTCCTTCCGCCAGCGCGATCACCTCGCGCAGCCGCGCTCCGCATTCGTCGCAGTCGAACAGGTGCTCCTCGACCGATTCCTCCTCGGGTCCGGGCAGCTCCGCGAGCCAGTAGTCCGCGAGGACTGCCGCGTCGATAGGCTTTGTGCAGTTCATGCGGCAACACCCAGGCACGCGCGCAGCTCGCGAATGGCCCGATGGCGAATCACTCGGACGTTGGCTTCCGAAACGCCCAGGAAACTGGCGACATCCGCCCCGACCCGCTCATCGTAGAAAGTCATGACGACGACCGCGCGTTCCCGTTCCTTCAGTTTCTGAACGCAGCGGGTGAGCTTTTCACGGTCCAGGTGGGGCAAAAACGACAGAGCCGGCGCCGGAAGATCCGCTCCAAACTCCTCGAGCAGGCGCTGCTTTCTTTGAGCGCCGCGGCGCAGGTCGAGAACCGTCATCCGGCACGTGCCCAGCACGAAGGAAGCGAGCTTCTCGGGTTCACGGAGGCGACCCGCCCTCAGAGCTTCCAGCGTCGTGAGGAGAACCTGCTGCGTGAGGTCATCGGCGGCCTGCGCGTCTCTCAAGTGGCGTAAACCATAGAGCCGAATGCGCGGAGCCATCCGGCGGAACAACTCGGCCTCGGCCTCGCGGTCGCTTCCGGAGGCGATTCGCCGCGCCAGATCGGCATCATCCAGTTCAACTTCCACCACACATATTTTATGTGTAACGGGAGAGCCTCTCGTTACACGTCCCTGGCATCAACTGGAAGGAAAACCGGGTCCGAACCAGTCGGACCGCTGAGGCAGAGGAGGGCGTCATGGTCAACTCGTATAAAGCCGCACCCGATATCGAGGTCCTCACGTCCAACTTCCCGGTCGGGAGCTACGGGCAAGTGGCGATCAACGCGTTCGTCATCAAAGGCTCGGAGCCCATCCTGGTCGACACGGGAACCGTGGTCGAGAGCGGAGAATTCATATCCGCCCTGCGGAGAGTCATCGATCCAGCCGACCTCAAGTGGATCTGGCTCACTCACACGGACGCCGATCACATCGGCAGCCTGCATCCGCTGCTCGCCGAGAACCCGCAGATCCGCGTGATCACGACTTTTCTTGGCGTGGGAATCATGAGCCTTTCCGCTCCGCTTCCGATGGACCGGGTCTATCTCGTCAACCCGGGCCAGAAGATCACTGTCGGCGACCGCACGCTCACTGCGTTCAAGCCTCCCGCGTTCGACAACCCGTCGACGACCGGCTTCTACGACGACAAGTCGGGGATCCTCTTCAGCTCCGACTGCTTTGGAGCGCTCTTACCCTCAGCCGCTCCTCAGAACGCCGCCGACCTCTCCGACAAGGATCTGCGCGAAGGACAGCTCTTTTGGGCAGTTCTCGATGCGCCCTGGCTCCACAAGGTTGACAGGGCGGCGTTCGCGAGAGAACTCGACGGCATCCGCAGGATGGCGCCCAAGATGGTGCTGAGCAGCCACCTTCCCGCCGCCAAAGGAGACATGACTGAACGGCTGCTGGCGTCCCTTGTCGCCGCCCCCGGAGCTAAGCCCTTTGTCGGACCAGATCAAGCAGCGCTGGAACAGATGTTGAAGCAGATGACGGAAGTCGCGTAGGCAGGAAGCAGGGAGCGGGGAGCAGGGAGGAAAGCGAGGAGCATCACCGCGGATATGGCGTTGCGCCTCGCGCGGCTCTCCGGAACGAGCTCAGAGCTCTGGCTGGGACTGCAATCGGAATGTGACGTTCGCGCCACGCGACAGGATTTCGGCTCCTCTATCCAGACGCGAGTCGTTCCTTTAAAGAGGGACTCCCGCCACACGAGGAACGCGGTGAGCGCGTGCTCGAGTGTCGGTGAAGCGTTGGCAGCGTATCGCCCGACTCGCGACCGGCGTCGTACACGCCGGAGCCGCGGGGGATAGGGCGCTGAGAATTGGGGCGCAGCGTCTCACCCTGAGAGAGGGGAACTATTACTGCGGCGATCGGAACAGCTTCAGGAACAATTTAGTCGCCTCGCGCAGCTTCCGGGCCGCCACGTAGCGAGATTGATGTGCCGGCATGGATCGGTTCTCGGATTCCGTTGCTTCCAGAGCAGGCGGCGGGCTCTCGAGCTCCGCGACGAGGTCTTCGAGCCAGAGGCTGATCAACTCGATCCTCTTCGAATGAAAAGCGAGAGGATCCTGGGTCAGATCGCGCCGCCAGCCGAGGATCCAATCGAGGTTCTCATGAGGTTGTCCCCGCACGGCGAGCTCTTGCGCCTCGACATAGAGGTCCCGCAGCTGCGTAAGTCTCTCGAGTCTCTCCTCGTCGCCGGCAGCCGATCGCGTGGGTGGAAGTCCGATCGCCTCTACCTGCCCGGCCGCTTTGTTCAGATAGGGATTCCCCGTGTCATCCACAAGTCACCGTCTTTCCAGTCTGGGCGGAGATTCCGTCGCCGCCGCCCGCGATTGCAGTCCGAATCTGATGGACGCGCCGCATGAGGCACCTGCTTTCTCGCCGAAGGCCGGCGACGGCGCCTGAGGGTTGCGAGGCGCGGGCCGTCGAGGGAGTCGGAGGTGAACAGACTATCACGTCGCGCATCACACGTCGCTGGTCGCGCGTCGCACGCTGCCGCCGCCGCGATGCCGTGGTGAACTGTGATAACCTGTCATTGTTCTCGTCGCGCTCGCCTTTTGCCAGACAAGCTCTGGTGATCCCCGAACGGAACAACCTCGAGAATACGGTACGCCGCGGCCGGCGGTCAGCCGCCTTTTTTCTACCGGCCACGCGGATACGGAGGATGTTTCATGAAGCTCTATGTTGGGAATCTCTCGTACAACATCTCGGAAGATCAGCTGCGCGACCTGTTCGGGCGGTTCGGAAACCCCGAGTCTGCCACCATCATCACGGATCGCGCTTCCGGGCAGTCGAAGGGCTTCGGCTTCGTCGAGTTCAGAAATGACAACGAGGCAAAGGCCGCCCTCTCCCTGAACGGGACCGAGTTCGGCGGACGCAACCTCACCGTCAACGAGGCGAGACCCCGAGCCGAAGCGTCGGGAAATCGCCGCTACTGAGTTCGAAGGCAGCTCGGGGACGGTGTCCCGAGAGAAAGTGAAGTTCCCATGTTGAGTCAGACCGCGAACGTTCACATTGCAGGCTCGACGCGGAGACCTTTCAAGTACTGCGCGACCTTCGTCTGGAACGAGCCGGGCACTCGCCCGGATCCTCCTCCAGCCGCTTACCTCTATGCCGAAGGCGACCTGGCGGCATTCCTGGAAGACTGCGGAGCGGATCTGAGCGAGATCGCCGCTCTTCTCGACACTCTGGAAGTGTCGTCCGACGCGGATATCGGTGCGACGCCGATCATCGGCTCGCTCACGATGCAGCCGAGGAGCGGCGACTAGCGGTCTCTATTTCGGAAAGCCCGAAGGGAGGAAACGTGCCCCTGGTCCGAGTGATCTGCCCTCATCACGAGTGTCTGAGCTCGATCTCCGCCGACGCGGGCTTGCAGCCCGGCCAGTACGAGTCGATGTGCCCGCAGGGGCACCGCCTCTGGATCGAGAAGAGTTTTCGCGGTGAGTTCAAGGCGTTTTCGCGAGAGTATGCAGGGCCCGCACTTGTCGGCGCACCGGATGCCGGACTTCGATAGTCGTACGGCGGTGCCGGGCAACCTCTCCAGGAGACCCACGCGCCCAATGCCCACGCCGCTCGAGCTCGTCATCGGGCTGAGCCGTCTTCCAAGGGTGGAGGATGTCCCCGGCCCGGGTCTCATCGGTCTGACGGTCGGTACGGCTCGAGGCGCGACGCGTCCGGCCCGGATTGGCGCCCTGACCGACGCGGCTCTGCGAGGCCGGCTCGCCCATTTCGACCAGCATTCCGCCAACGAGATCGCGGCTGTGCGGCAGGCGCTCTCCAGGGAGGAAGGTCGTATCACCGTTCACGAGACCTGGTCGGGCGCGCGCAGCTGCCTTCAGTTCTGGCAAGGGTTTACCGGCTCTCGGATTCAACCCTTCACCTGGCTCTGCGTGAAATGCGGCAACAATGTCGAGGAGAAAGTCGGAGGAACTGTCGGTGAGCTGTTCGCGCTTCGTTGCAAGTGCGGACAGGTTCAACAGATCACGGTACCAAAGTAACGGCCGGTTCAGCTCCTGCGCGAACGGCCCGTGAAGGGGCAACATGTCACGCGACGCCAATGCCATCGGCCTTAGCCTTCTCTTCCAGGAGACAGCTGCTCGCCACAGATAACGGAGACGAGCCGGGTAAAGGCGTCGGGGACGCCTCTGATCGCGATTCTGTTCACGATGCGAGCAAATAACGTCACGAGCTCTGTGAGAGTTGCGTGGGCCCAGCGATTCTCGTCACGATCTTTCAAGAAAAAGAATCTGAAAAGAATTGTCGCGCAGACCGGCGCTGGGGCTTCAACAGTGATACCGTCAAGTTCCTTCAAAGGTCCTGCGGCTCCGAAACCTTGACGTCGCCGCTCTTCCTTCGGTGTCGGGGTTCCCCCGGTGAAGCCCACTTACCTCAAGGGCGCAAGGAGTCGGTGTCATGAGATTCGCACGCAACGTCCAGTTCCAGGTCAAGAGCGGCAAGGAGACAGAGTTGAACAACCTCTTCGAGAAGGAAGTCGTTCCGATGCTGCGCAAGCAGGAAGGTTTCCAGGAAGAGCTGACGCTCGTCAACCCGAAGGGCGCGCACTTTATCAGCCTCTGGGACAACCGGAAGAACGCCGAGACTTACGAGAAGGCGACCTATCCGCAAGTCCTGGCCAAGCTGACCCCGTTCATCGTCGGAACTCCCAACGTGGAGATCTACGAGACGGCGTCGACCTTCGCTCGCGCTTAATAGCGTGCTTCAGAGGGCGCGCAAGCGCCTTCGATTCGACGAGGCCCCGAGAGGGGCCTCTTTTTTGCCCGAGTTCGGCGTGAAGGAGAGCCCAGCGAATTCCACGCCGCGTGATAAGCTGAATTTTCCGATCTCCTCCGACGGCCTTCGCCCTCCCCAGAGCCCACCGCCCGTCGCCGGCCTTCGAGAAAGTGAGCGCCCCATGCAGTATTTGATCCGTAAATGGCGGTGCAAGAAGTGCGGTCGTGCCAACGCCACCGAAGTTGCGTTTGACGGGTCAGCGATCTGCGATCACTGCGCGCTTGCGACGAAGATTCAAGCGAGCAACGCTCGGGGACGCGAAACCCCCGATCAGTTGGCGTCATTCATCGAAGCGGATGCCACCAGCCGACAAGGCGAGTGGGCGAGAGGGGAGAGCCTGGCTGCGGAAGCGGTCAGCCGTCCTGCGCCGCAACTCGCGACAAGGTTAGCTGATCGGCTCGACCTCGCACCAATAGCCGCCCTCA
>DATDNV010000498.1:0-2817 GCA_036518075.1 Thermoanaerobaculia bacterium | reverse complement strand
GATACGACTTCCGCGACCATGCCGCCGCGCTCCCGGCGTTCCCCATTAAGGAGCCGACTCCCGGCCGCGCCGGCACGCCGATCGGGCCGTGAGGCGCGGCTCACGATTCGGGCGCGCATGCGCGCCGTACCAATTGTGAATCAATCCCGAGAAGTCCTTCGACTCGATCACGTTACTGCGCAAACGGGGAAGTCCGCATGTCGGGACATCTCTTTCTCGGTTCCCTCAGGCTCGATCCACTCGGTGCTCGGAGAGGAGGGATCAGGAAAGACAGCCATCATCTCGTGTGTCTTGGGGAAGAGCCGACCCTCCTCGGGTCGCGTGTGGATCACCGGTCAGGATGCATGGTCGGACCGCCGGTTGTTCTCCGATTACGTGGAAGGCTTGACGCCGGAGTTGCGGATTCGGAGATCCGTCACCGTCCAGCAGCTGTCGAAGCACTGCGCGAAGCGGCACGAACGCTGGGACGATCAGGGTCTGAACCAACGACTGTTCCGCCTCGGTGTGCCCTCCGATCGAGCCTGGAAAGAGCTCGCTCCGGCTCAGCAAACCGCGGCCCTGCTCGCTCTGGCTCTCGCCGGATCCCCGCATCTTCTCGTTTTGCATGCCGCCGATGTTCACTCTCCTGGCGCTCACGCCGATACCTGGATCCAGGAAGTCCGCAAGGCGGCCTCCGACGGGATCACCGTGCTGATCGCGACCGACCGCCCAGAACACGTGGAGAACCTCACCGACGGAGTGTCGATTCTCCGGGAGGGAACGCTCCTCGTAACCAGCAGCTCGGACGCTCTGAAGTCACGATTTCGGAAGATCCAGTATCGGAACGAGATCACGCCAGAGCGAAAAGACTACGGAAATGAGCTCGATGAGTTCGATGCGGCTCGAGTGCGCGTTCGAGGCTGGGGCGTCGAGGCGATCGTTTCGAACTTCAGCGACGTTCTCTACGATCGCTTCCGTGGTATTCCCGGCATCGTGGATGCGGAGGCTCTTCCGATGTCGCTAGCGGAGATTTTCGAGACGGTGGCCAGGCCTCGACGCATCAACCGATCTCTCTCTTAGTTCTTGCGGGAGTCTCGGACGGGACTTGCCTGCCGGGAACTGCCGAACCCCGCAAGCTCGTATCCCTTGTTGGACCGCTTCGCCGCGTACATGGCTTCGTCGGCGCACCGCATCAGCGTCGTCCAGTCGGCGCCGTCCTTCGGACACAGGGCGATGCCGATCGAGCCGTAGATCTCGAGCCGGTGTCCCTCGACTTCGAACGGTTTTGCCAGTGCTTTGAGGATCTTCTCCGCGAGAGCGCCCGCGGCCTCTTCGTTGGCGACAGTGGGAAGAAGAATCGCAAACTCGTCTCCGCCCAGCCGCGCGACCGTGTCTACCGTTCGGAGCGCTCCTTTCAGTCGAGGACCGAGCTGCCGCAGGACCGCGTCGCCCATTTGATGACCGAACATGTCGTTGATCTGTTTGAACCGATCGAGGTCGAGCAGGCACAATGCGAGCGGCACTCCCTCTCGCTCGACCACCAGGAGAGCTTGATCGAGCCGGTCGCGGAGAAGGATTCGGTTGGGGAGTCCTGTCAGGAAATCATGAAGGGCCTGATGCTCGAGCGTCTCCAGGTGCGCCATCCGCTCGCTCGCGTCCCGTAACATCGCGACCCAGTGGGTCGGCCGGAGTGCTCCAGGAGGCACCGGGGTCAGAGTGACTTCCAGCGCATAGGCGGAGCCGTCCTTGCGTCTCGCATGCATCTCTCGATGGAAGCGCAGGCCTGCGGCGATCGAGCTTCGCATCGATTCGAGCGCCTCTGTCTCCGTTTCCGCAATTCCGAGGGACTGGAGGCTGTCTCCGAGGATCTCGGACGCCGGGAGGCCCGTGAGGCGGCTGAATCCCTGGTTGGCGAAGATGACGCTTGGGTCGAGTCCTCGCGATTCGGCGGAGAGAATCAGGACGCCTTCGATCGAGTCGTGCATGGCCGACTCGAGCAGCGCGAGCGACTGTTCGATCCGTTTCCGGTCCGCCACGATCGCCGCGAGCGCCATCGTCATCACGGCGATGACTCCCGTGAAGGCCTGCAGAAGAATGAGCGATTCATTGACGGTGTCGCGCCGGAACGGGCCGACGCCGCGCAGCGTCCCCCAGATGGCGATGCCCGAAACAAGGAGGACGGCCGCAGCCGCGTCGCGCGGACGAAAGCGAAAGGCCGCCCAGAGGAGGACGGGAATGCAAAGAAACTCGAGCGGGTAGCTTTCGGCCGCGAGAGGCAGTGGAAGGGCGAAGACGATCGATCCGACCAGAATCAGAGACGCGAACAAGGCTCCTGCCTCGAGAACCTTGAGCGGATTCCAGTAGGTCGTTTGCCGAGGTTTCAAGCTCCAGAGGACGAGGGCGGGAGCGACGAGGAGGGCTCCGGTCGCATCTCCCAGCCACCAGGTGATCCAGATTGACTGAAAGTCACTCCATCGGGCGAAACCGGCTGCAGCGAGGCTGGTAATGCCGATGGTCGGGCTGACAGTTGTGGCCACGAGGCCCCCGAGCAGCGCGAACCGGCAAACGTCCGAGGCGCGATCGAAAGCACTGCGGCCGTTCGCAAAGCGGTTGACGAGCAAGGCGCCGACGATCCCCTCGAGCGTGTTTCCGATCGCGATGCCGAGAGAGGAAACGAGCGATCCCGCCGTCGTCGCGTTGACCAGAAACGCCCCCAGAAAGACAGCCGGCCAAATGCGCCATCCCAGGACGAGAAAGGCCGCAAGCGCGATTCCCGTCGGCGGCCAGACCGATGTCGCGCTCGGATGGACCAACGCCAGACTCAGTCCGAGCTTGCCT
>DATDNV010000497.1:0-5076 GCA_036518075.1 Thermoanaerobaculia bacterium | reverse complement strand
TTCTACGGCCGATCTCATGAGGTGATCCTTTACGAGGCCTCCCTGACCGAACATCGCCAGCCGCGGATCCGTCACATGCCCCTCTCGGCTCTTTCGAGCGCGAGGTTGGACGGGCTGCCCACATTGTTCGTGCCGCCCAGGGGACCCGCCGCGCCTTCTCTCAGGATGTTCGATCGATTGAAGATCAGTCGCGAGCATGCAGGTGCGGTGGATTCGCCGAGCTGGTCATTCACGCCACCGAAACGAAAGAGGGCGAACCCGGGCGGCCGACGTCCGCATCGGGCGATTCGGCGACATGACCGGATTCGCCGATCTCGGTCCGAACCGCGAAGAGACTGATCTCGAAAGAAGCGTAGAGTTCTCTCACGGCGGGACTCATGGATCGCAAATCGTTCTTGAAGGCCGGTGGTGTAGGCATCGTGCTCGTGGCGGGTGGCGGAGTCTGGCGAGCGCACGATCAGGGGGTCTTCAGTGCGGGAGAAGGGCCAGCCTACGAGCCCTGGAAAGACTGGCGCAGCAGCCCGGCCGACGGCCCGCTCGCGCTGGTACGGGCTGCGATTCTCGCGGCAAGCCCGCACAACACACAGCCCTGGCTATTCAGAGTGACGAACTCCTGGATTGAGCTCTCCATCGACACGA
The DNA here is from genome assembly GCA_036518075.1 of Thermoanaerobaculia bacterium. GTDB lineage: Bacteria > Acidobacteriota > Thermoanaerobaculia > UBA5066 > Gp7-AA6 > DATDNV01. The sequence goes on along the minus strand of DATDNV010000497.1, from coordinate 4,437 downwards.
AGCGCAATGTCGGGGCGCTCGATCCCTATCTGCGGGAAGCGCACATTGGAACAGGTTGCGCTCTGGAAAACCTGATCCTGGCCGCCGCCGCCAATGGCTACGTGGCAACCGCGACGCTCTTTACCGGAAAGCTCGGGCCGATTCCCGCCGATCCGAAGCCCGAGATCGTGGCGCGTGTTGATCTGGCTCCCGGCGAACGCCGGGAGAGCGAGCTCTACGGGGCGATCCCGCTCCGACACACGAATCGAAGCCCCTACGATCCCAAGAGGTCCCTCCCACCTGCTTTCATCGAGGCCTTGTCGCGGCTCGCGAGCGACGAGAGGGACGTCAAGCTATTCCTCTTCTTAGACGACGCAGCGCGAACGAAGATCGTTGAGGTGAGTTCGGCGGCGAATGCCGAGATCTACTCCGATCCGGCGGTCAAGCGCGACAGCGACTCCTGGATCCGGAGCAACTGGAGCGCAGTCCAGAAGTATCGGGACGGCCTGACGATCGACTCCTTCGGGCTGCCTCCGGTAACAACGGCGATTGCGAAGATCGTTACAGCCGGAATGCTCAGAGCGGCCGTGGCGCGAGCGCAGAAAGAGGGTTATTCAGACTTGATGCTGAGCGCGCCCCTGATAGGGATGATCGCGCTGCGCGATCGTTACGATCGCGAGCCGAATCTGCGCGCGGGCCGAGTCTGGCAGCGAGCGCATCTCCTGGCAACAGCCCGCGGCGTGGCCGGCCGACCGTGCAACGAGGCGGTTGAAATGGTGGATCATGAAAGGCTGCTGGACAAGGAGCCGCGGCGCCTCAGCCTGCTCGCCGAGATCACCGGCGACCCGGCGTGGCAACCGACTTTTGTTTTCTACATGGGCTATCCGACCATCGCGGGCCGGGCGAGTCCTCGACGGCCGGTGGAGGACGTCGTCACTTGAATGACCGACCTCGGGTCTTAGGGTCAGGTCTATATTATGTACTTTGCGATATCAGATCTGACATAAGAGCTGAGCCCCCCGGTTTAGAAACGTGTCGCCGGCCGCCTCGCCGTTCTCGATTGTCTCCGCGATGAATCGCGCGCACCGGTGCTATGCCGAGCGCTTCCGCCACTCCCGTCCGATCGTATGGATCATCGCGGGGTACACGAGGAGGTGGCGGAACGGCTTGATCGCTGCCATGTAGGCCCTGCCGAACCATCCGTTGGGCTTCACGTACACCGCCAGTTGGCCGTGGTAACGACCATCGGCGTCCGGCACCCAGCCCAGGTGCAACACGCCGTGCATCGTTTTGTTCGCGATCTCGGCCGCCCACTCGTCGTCGAGCAGGTACAGCGAGGTGAAGGGAAGCGCGGCGAACTCCGGCCCTCGGGGTCCGTCGCGCAAGTCGACGGGCAGGCGGTCGCGCAGCGTTGGCACGCGTGGGCCGACGCCGGTGTCGGGGCTGTCCCAACCGAACAGCTCGCCGAGCTTCCAACGAATCGCCCACAGCGCTCGGCCGGGAATCGAACCGCTGGACGGATCACTCGACGCGAAGCGCTCAACGAGCCGATGGAAGTCGCGAGGGCCGCCCGGCGTCGGAAGCGCCCACACGTCCTCGAGGCGAAAGTCGCGCGTGAGCTCGTGGATGCGCCATGGCTGCGAGGTCTGCGCGCTGTTGGGGAGTCTCATACAGCGGTCACGGCGTCACGCTACATGAGACGGGCGAGTCTTTCAGCGGCAGCGACGATGAAAGAGCCGCCGGAGACAGCATCGGCGGCCCACATCCTACGAAGACGTTGAGCGAGAATAGCGAAGAGTTCTCACCTTGACTCCAGAACCGGTACCCGGCCACGCTCCAAAGTTTCTCCTCGGCCGGCCGTTTCTCCTTGCGCTGCTCTTCATCGGCCTTGTTCTTCGAGTCCTGCAGTACGCCGCGGATACGTCGCTCTGGTTCGACGAGTTCTCGATCGCGCGGAACATCGTGCATCGCTCGACCTCGCAGCTGGTCTTCGAGCCGCTCGGCTACGACCAGGTGGCCCCTGTTGGTTTCATGCTCGTGGAGAAGCTGATCAGTCTGTCGATCGGCACGAGCGATCTGGCGCTTCGGCTCCTTCCGTTTCTCTGCGGGCTCGTGGCGCTGCCGCTCTTCCTTCTTCTCGCCGAGCGCGTGCTCGACGGTTACGCGGTGCCGTTTGCCGTCGCCGCCTTTGCCATTGGCGTGCCTTTCATCCGATACACGACGGAGCTCAAGCAGTACGGCCTCGACATGGCGGCGGCGCTCGCGCTCTCCCTGATCGCCCTTCGGCTCCGCGACCCCGACTCGACCTCGACGCGATGCGTTCTGGCGGGGCTCGCCGGCGCGGTCATGGTGTGGTTTTCCCAGACGGCCGTTTTCGTGATGGCCGGAATCGGCGCGGCGCTGGTCGTGGACTGGCTCTTCGAGAGCACGCGCAAGGCGCAAACGCGGCGAGCGGTCTTCACAACTGTTCCGATCTGGGTGCTCGCATCGGGCGTGGCGACGATCGTTTCGATGCGTCTGATGACGCCGGAGACTAAGAAGTTCATGCACGAATTCTGGGCAGGCAAGCCGCGCAACGGGTTTTTCCCGTGGCCGCTGAAGGAGCCGAGCGATGCGCTCTGGCTCTGGAATCAAGTGACGGACCTGTTCGGCGATCAGGTCTTGCGCTACCGATGGCAGGAGCTGTACAGCGTCCTCGCCATCGCAGGCCTGGTCGCCTTGTGGCGCCGCCGGCGCTTTGCCGCTCTCTTGCTCTTTGGCCCTTTCGCCGTGACCGTGCTCGCGGCTGTCGCCCGCCAATACCCGTTCCGGACTCGGGTCGTGCTGTTTCTCCTTCCCGCGCTCGTCTTGCTGGTCGCGCAAGGCGCTGAATGGATCAGGCTCATCGCGGGAAAATTTCACCCCGCAGTCGGGGGGGCTGCGATGGCCGCTCTGTTCATCTCGCCCGTCCTGACGATCGTCGAGACTCCGCTCCCCTATTTCACGGAAGACTACAAGTCGGTGCTCTCGTTCGTCCAGGCGAACCGGCGAGCCGGCGACGCCATGTACGTCTTCGTCTACGCCTACGAGCCGCTGGAACGGTACGGCGAGAGGTACGGCATCGGGCGGGGAGATTACACGCTGGGCGGCTGTTGGCGCGACGACATCCGCTCTTACTTGCGCGACGTCGACCGGTACCGCGGAATGCCTCGCGTCTGGCTGATCACTTCGGGCGTTCCGCAATTCTACGCACCGGGTCAGAGCATCCGAAGCTACTTCGCTGCGATCGGAACGCTCAAAGGATCGAAGTCGGTGCCCTCGAGGACGAAGAGATTCGCGCCGGTGAGCGCCGACCTGTACGACTTGAGTGATCCGACCCGTCTTTCAGCCGCCTCCGCGTCGAGCTTCCCCGTGAAACCACTGGGCGATCGTCAACCGTTCTGCCTGGATTTCGTAACACCTGACCGGTGAGGTGGTGTGTGGGCCGTTCACATCCTTTCGAGCATAGAACAGGCGCTCCGACGCCCTGAACGCCGAGCTCTTCGGCCGGCGATGGTGATTTTGAAGTCGCCGGGATCGGTCAAGGAGATGTCGCGCACACCCCAGGGCTGATCATTCGGCGACCACAGCCGGCTCCCGAATCGCCTAAGATTCCTCGTCTTTCGGAGGTGTAGAAATGAGGACTCGTCTGGCGCGGTGGCCGGTGGCGGCAACGCTGGTGGTTGGAGGGTGGGCGGCGATCGCGGCCACTCCGGCCGACACCGATCCATTTCAGTGGCTCGAGGACGTGGAAGGCGAGAAGGCGCTCGCCTGGGCCAAGGAGCAGAACGCGAAATCGACCGCGGTGCTCGAGAAGCGGCCGGAGTATGCGCCGACCTATGCCCGCGCGCTCGAGATCCTCGATTCGAAGGAAAAGATTCCGATGCCCAACCAGATGGGCGGCATGGTCTACAACTTCTGGAAGGACGACGTGCACGAGCGCGGGATCTGGCGCCGCACGACGATCGCGTCGTATCAAACGCCCGCTCCGCAATGGGAGACCGTGCTCGACATCGACGCGCTCGCGAAGGCCGAGGACAAGCCCTGGGTCTTCAAAGGCGCGAACTGTTTGCCGCCGGCCTACACTCGGTGCACGATCAACCTCTCGCGCGGCGGCTCGGACTCGCACGTCACGCGCGAGTTCGACACGACCAAGCGCGAGTTCGTCGCCGACGGCTTCTCCCTGCCCGAGGCCAAATCGAGCGTCTCGTGGCGCGACGCGGACACGCTCTGGGTCGGTACCGACTTCGGCCCGGACTCGCTGACGTCGTCCGGCTATCCGCGGATCGTGAAACTCTGGAAGCGGGGCACTCCGCTTTCCTCCGCCAAAACGATCTACGAGGGCAAGGCGGACGATGTGGGGGCGTTTGGGAACAGCTCGATCTTGAGCGACGGGCAGTACAACATAGTCACGCGGGTTCCGGCGTTCTTCCGACAGGA
>DATDNV010000496.1:0-4839 GCA_036518075.1 Thermoanaerobaculia bacterium | reverse complement strand
GCGCCGAGGAGTCAAGCCGGGAAGCGCGGAGAAACCTCCTCCCAGGACTCGACCGTACGTCGCGATTTGCGTCCTTTCGGCGCTCCAAAGCGCCCAGAGCGAGGCTTCGTCGCTCTGAAGAGAGGCGAGAATGAAGGTCGAGCCATCCTCTCCAGTGGAGACGTCGAGAGGAACCCAGCCAGAGACCGGCCGATATCGACCCGTCGCGATGACTTCCTCGGAAGATATGAGTGATAGCCCGACTCTTCCATCGGCGTTGCTCCACAAGAGGCGCGTGAGCCCATCGGGCCCGTCGGCAATCGCCAGCGGTTTCCATCCAGGATAGGCCGCCAAGGACAGTTGGCTCGCGATCTTCCCGGAAGCGTCGATGGTCTGAAGAGCGGCGGCTCCGTCGGCTCCGGACCAAAGAACATGGGTCTCGGTTCTCGCAGCCACATCGATGGCGGTCATGCCAGGAATCCCGGCATAACGGTCGGAGGCGAAAAGACCCGACGGCATCGTTCGCCAGATGGCGGCGGAACCGTCTTCATGAGTCCAAAGAATCCGAGTGAGCCCATCCCGGCCCTCGGCGGACGCGCGCGGCGTCCAACCGCCGTAGGGCCCGTAGGTAGCGCCGATCGCCGCCGAGCGCGTCTGGTCGACGTCGCCGAGCGCGACGCGTCCCGCCGACGGATCGAAGGAGAAGAACCGAGTGCTGCCGTCCGCGGCCACGGAGATGTCAGGTACTGCCGCGCTCGAAGCAAAGGCGTTGGTGATCTCGGCCGACTGAGCGGCGGCAACCGAAGCGCAGGCCCAGAGAATCGCGAAACCGAATCCGGAACTCCGTGCCGAAGAGCTGCGACTGAACCGCATGGGTCCCTCCCTCTGAATCTGTGTCTCAGGATTTCAGGTTCGGGCCGGGAGAGTCCTACGGAAGATCTCCGCTTTTCCTTCGCTTTTGCTTTAGATCGAACTCCAGTCGATTCCGCGTAGGGGTTACGGAGGGCGGCCGACACGTCTGTGTCCAGGATGATATATCAGATCTGATATATTCCTACTCGAGTCCTCGAACGATTCCTGGCCGCACAAGAAAACGGGCGGGGGGTGAGCCCCGCCCGTTTCGATTCAGCTCTTTCCGAATCGCTAAAAATCAACCCGAGCGGCGAACTGCAGCGTCCGCGGAGTCGTCGTCACGCCGGTGGGGACTCCGAACGTCGGTGACGACGGGGTCTGACCGGTGCCCCAGACCGTGTTGAGGACCGTCTTGTTGCCGGTGTTGGTGCAGTTGAAGCACTCGACGATGCCGGTCAACCCGACGGGTCCGATCGGAAACGTCTTGGCCAGCCGGAGGTCGAGCGTATAAAAGCTCGGCTGCCGGATCGAATTGCGGGCGAAATGCACGCCGTTGATCGTCGGCCGGTCGTTGAAGAACCCGTCTCTATTCTCGTCGGTTCCGGTCGTGGCGGTGTACGGATTGCCCGTCGTGAACCGGTAAGACCCTGAAAGCGAGACGCCCCACCACGGCGTATTCCAGTTCGCGTTGGCTCCCACTTTCCACCGCTGATCCCGGTTGGAGGGGCCCCAGCTTCCCTCGATGTTGTGGAGATCTTCGGCCTGCGCTCCCGCGAAGTTGCGTTCGTTCGAATCGTTGTCCGAGTCGACCGACCAGGTCGCCGAGATGTAGAACTGAAGATCCTTGGTAAATCGCTGCTCGAAGTTCATCGTGACCGCCTCGTAGCGCGACTTCGCGTCGGTCGTGTAGGTCGAGATGCGGCCGTAATACGTGTCCGGACGAATCGTCGAATAGACCCGCTGGCCGTTGACCTTGGAGAGGCCATTGGCGTCGATGTTCGCGCTTACGCAGCCGGGAGCCGTGTTCGAGGTGCAGTAGACCAAGTTCGGATCGTTCAAACGTTCCAGGTTGTATGCGCGGGCATAGGTTCCTTCGATTCCGACGAGGGTATTCGCGCCCACCTGCCGGTCGACGCCGAGCGTGATTCGGTTCGTCACCGGATCCTTGTACTCTGGAGAGGCGGTAAAGACTCCGAGCCCCGTCGGGTTGGGCACTTTCGAGAAGTCGATCTTGGCGACGCCATTCGGATCGAAGGTCGGCCCCCAGCCCGGCGACAAGGGATCGGTCGGACCGTTGGCGCCCGCGTTGATCGTGTACTGCGTTCCCTGAAGGCCGTTTGACGTGAGGAGCTGTGAGAACAGAATCGCCGGCGTGCGTGACCAGAAACGGCCGATCGAAAGCCTCGCCACCGTCTTCGGATCGATGACGTAGCTCAACCCGGCGCGCGGTGACCACTTGTCGTTCTGGTCGGGGATCTCGGCGTCCAGCGCGAACTGTCCGTTGGGGAGCACGTGATTCGGATTCAAGATCGGGTTGTCCGGGTTGTTGAGACGCTCGTACCGGACGCCGGCGGTCACGGTCAGCTTCGGGTTGATGAACCACTGGTCGGACACGAAAAACGCCAGCTCCTTCTGGGCGAATGCGGCCTGTCCGGCCTGATCGGCGGTCAAACCGTTCAAACCGCCAAACTGAAAATACTGAGTCCACTTGCCGGCGAGAAGGTTGGCTTCATTGTTGCCCGCAAAAACATACACGCCTCTCCAATTTCCCTTGAATATCTGGTTGATCGAGGTCTTGTTGAACTCAGCGCCGCCCTTGATCACGTGATTCTGCGTGATGTAGGTGCCCGTGTCGCCAAAGGAGACGCGGTCCGCCTGCGATGTGATCGGAAGGAAGCTCACGCTGCCCAGGCTGAAGCTGCCGTACCGGATTTCCGGAAGGTCGGGTTGGATCGAAGCACGCGGAACCTGCTCGAGAATGTACTGGCCGTTCAGGTCATTCAAGAGACTCGCTCCCCACTGGCTGCTCCAGGACGCGATGTAGGAGTGGGTCTGCATTCCCTCGATGCCGTTGTGATGGCTCGTCTGGCTCTGCGAGGAAGAAGTCCCGTGATCGCCCTCGTATTGCGAGTAGTTGAAACGAGCCATGATGCGATGTTCCGCCGTCGGCTGATAGTCGGCCCGGCCGAACATCACGTAGCCGTCCTGAGTCTGGACGAAGGTCGGATCCGAGGCCCAGGACGGATACGTGGCCGAGATCGCCGGATCGAGAACCACGGAGCTGACCGGGATCCCGACGTTCTGCTTCTGCTGGTCGTAGGAGGCGAAGTAGAAGAGGCGGTCTCTGAGGATCGGACCGCCGAGCGAGCCGCCCCACTGCTGCTTCTTCTGATCCGGCGCTTCGACTCCGTTGGCGAGGCGCGCCGTCGTGTCGTGCGGCTCGATGTAATAGAACCCCGATCCATGGAGATCGTTCGTCCCGTTTTTCGTGATCAGGTTGATCACACCGCCGCCGGAAGGACCGAACTCGACGTCGGTGCCGTTGCGAATGACGGAAAACTCCTTGATCGACTCCTGGGAGATCGAAAGCGGCGCGCGGCCCTCGGCCGAGCCGAAGGTTCCCCCGAAGAACCCGTTGTCGTAGTCCAGACCGTCCAGTGTCGTATTGGTGTTGATGCCGCGCTGGCCGGAGACGAGCACGGTGCCCCGATTCTCCGGGTCCTTGCGCGTTTCGGGAGTCAGGAGCACGAGGTCCTGATAGTTGCGCCCGTTCAGGGGGAGGGATTTCAGCTGCTCCGTCTGAACCGTCGTCTCGGCCGCCGTATTGGTGGTCTCGATGATGGGGGTCGCGGCCGTCACGCTGACGGTCTCCTGAACCGCCGCGATCTGCATACGGACATCGACGTTGGGAACGGTGCTGAGATCCACGCGAACGTCCCGGGAAATCGACTTGAAGCCGGATAGGGAGACAGTCAAAGCGTATGTACCGGTCGGAAGGTTGATGAGCTGAAAGAAACCATCAGCGCGCGTCGTCGCGGTGACGATCAGCCCCGTTCCTCTGTTTTTTCCTTCCACGGTCGCGCCGGGAAGCGGCCCGCCTTCCGCATCCCGCACCGTTCCCGTGATGCGGCTCGTCGTCACGTCCGTCTGCGCGAACAGAACCGGGACGAACGCGAGTCCGGCGATCACGGCTAGTACACAAAGACCCTTCAGCGAAGCAGATGAAACACGCATCCTCTCCTCCATTTATTTCGCTCGCCAGCGAGAATGTCAGCCAGCTCCAAGAACGTGAGCGAAATCTATATGAAGTTCGTGCGAGGAGGCGAGATCGATCTTCAGGAGGGGAGATCGATCTGAGAGAAGCGAAAGAGATTTTTTGCACATTGGATTGTGCAACTGCATTTTTTTGAACGCGGGCTTTGGCTCTTCCGCGCGGGTGCTTTTGGGGATGCAGATCCCGTCGGCTCGCTCAGTGGCGAGGCGCTGATTTCGGTGCTATCAGAAACGTGCAAGTCCTGCAGAATCTTCTCTACAAAATGGCGTCTGCGAGCAGAAAATGGCTGAATTGACACTGAAATCCTGCGAAAACTGCAGATTTTCGGTGACACTCGACCGGCTGCCTGCTAATCTCAAGATCCATGAATAATGCCGACACCGCCTGGATGCTGGTTTCGACCGCTCTGGTGTTGCTCATGACTCCCGCCCTCGGGTTCTTCTACGGTGGGCTGGTGCGCACGAAGAACGCGCTCAACACGATGATGATGAGCGTTTCCGCCCTCGGATTCGTCGGACTGGCATGGGCTCTCGCGGGCTATTCGCTTTCGTTTGCTCCCGGAACCTCTTACGTCGGGGATCTGTCCTACCGGCTGCTCATTGGAGTCGGACTCTCCCCGCAGGGATCGATTCCCCACCTGGTCTTCATGGCGTATCAGGGCACCTTCGCGATCATCACGGCGGCGCTGATTTCCGGCGCGATCGTCGAACGAATGCGATTTGCGCCCTACCTGG
>DATDNV010000495.1:0-2222 GCA_036518075.1 Thermoanaerobaculia bacterium | reverse complement strand
GCACCGCTGCCGACGGAGCGAGTCGCCACGTAGGAACCGTCCGAGCAGGTCTGACCGGTGTAGGCGGTCTGCGGGTCGCCCGTGTCGGCCGACTGTCCCGGAATCCGATTGGTCGGATCCACACAGCCGCCGGAACCGACGTTCTGCTTGTTGTCGTTCCAGGTGAAGCTGCCCCGCATCATCCATTTGTTGGACAGCCGCTTGGTCAGAACCAGGTCGACGCCGTTGTAGGTCTGGTTGTAATCGGGCCGATTCTGCCAGACGTATCCCGGAGGCACCGCCACGCCCGGATTGAGCTCGTAGACCGGAGCCGAGTAGGGTGTCCCGTCCGGAAGCGTTCCGGAGACCGTCTCGTACTGGAAATAGTCCGACCGAGTCACGCCCGTGGGAGCGCGGAAGAGCTGATCCTTGAACTTGCGGTAGGTGTAGACGACGCCGACCGCGAAGGCCGGGAAAAGCTCATGATCGATTCCTGCCACAATCTCGTCGGTCCGAGGAGCGTGGAAGCCCGGAGCAAAACTCTGGGGCGAAACCACCGAACCCGGGTTCGCCGGATCGTAGCCGCGAGAGTTCAGGAAGTGATTCGTGTCGACCTCGCCCGGCTCGACCAGCTGGTTCCCGTTCGCGTCGTTCCACGCGTAGTAGGCGTAGGAGACGACGTTGGTCGGGTTGGTCTGCCCGGTTGTGCCGGTCCCGAGAGCCTCGGCGTACCGCGCGTAGCTCGCCTTCAAAACGGTATTCCGATTCGAGCCCAACGCGTACGTCAGACCGAAGCGCGGCTGCCAGTCATTCCAGGTAAAGGGCTTGTCCTGACCGGGGTAATCGATCGACGGAAGAATCTGAGGGAACGTCGGGTTGCCCTGGATCTGCGTTGCTCCGTTGTTCCCGTACTGCCGATCCCAGCGCACGCCGAGATTGACGGTCAACCGATCCATGGTGATCGCGTCCTGCAGATACGCGCTGTAGTAGTAGTTGCTGATGTGCAGATTGGATTGCCGGGTGATCGTTGCGCAGGGAATGGCGCAGTCGGACAAGTCACCGTAGGTCTGCTGAGCCAGTCCCCCGGAGCCGTCGCCCGGCCACGCGGTCGTCGAGAACGACTGAGCCTTGAGGTATCCGAACCCGGCCTTCAGCTCGTTGCCGACAGTGCCGGTGTTGAAGAAGTAAGACACGTCGCCCTTGACCTGACGCGTCGGGCGCGGAAACGAGCCGTACTCGTAGGTGTTGTGCCAGACGCCGTCCGCATCAAAGAAGGACTGCGCCGCGATGCCACCCTCGGGAGTCAACGTGAAGTTCGAGTTGATCCCGTTGTACTGAGCGGTCAAAAAGAGGTTGGATCCGATGATCTGGGAGTCTTCGAACTTCCACGTGTTCTGCGGAGTCGTCTGGTCCCAGGAAGTCGGCTGGGGCCGTTGCGGGCCCGCGCTGCGGCCGAACTTCAACTTGTCGCTTCTCAGATACCAGATGTCGAACGCGTTGGACGGCACGATCTGCCAGTTCAACTTCGCGTTGAAGTCTTCCAGCGTCGTCCGGTCCAGAAGCCCGTTGGCCGTCACCAGGTTGATCTGGTCGCGTCCGTAGGAGCCCCACAGCCAGAGCGTGTCCTTCACGATCGGTCCGCCGACCTCGGCGCCCGTGTCCGTGATCGAGTTGATGTGGTTCCCCGAGGAAACGCCCGACGCAGAAGCATCGTCCGGAAGATTGGTGGATTGGAAGTGGTGATCGGTCTCATAGAGGCGCGCGCTGCCGTGGATCTCGTTGGTTCCGCGCTTGGTCACCATGTTCAAGTGCGTCCCCGAGCCCTGAACCGACGCGTCGCTGCCACCGGTCATAACCTGCATTTCCTGAAACGAGTCGAAGTCGTAGTAACCCGACGAAGCGCCCAGCGCGGACATGTCGGTCAGGTTGACCCCGTCCACCGCGAACGTGCCGGTCATCGAGCCGTGGCTGCCGAAGTTGGACTGCTGGCCCGACTCCGACCCCGCCACGTTGACCCGGTCGATCTGCACGCCCGGCGCCGTCTGCAAGACGACCCACGGGTCGCGAGCCGTCGGAATCGACGCCAGCTCCTGCTGCGAGACCTGCGCTCCGGTCGTTACACGCTTGGTCTCCAGTATCGGCGCCTCGCCGGTGACCGTCACCGTCGCCGCCACCGCAGACAGCTTCATCGGGATCGACAGCTCGGTGTTCTTGCCGACCTGCACCACCACGTTCTCGCGGTT
>DATDNV010000494.1:0-15361 GCA_036518075.1 Thermoanaerobaculia bacterium | reverse complement strand
CGCTCCCTTCGCGGCCGTCGCAATGGGGCGGCCGCTCGCCGCGGAGCGGCAGGCCGTGTGGGCCTTGCACAGGCGTGCGACCCCCCGTCGTCAAGCGCCTACACGAAGTCCTTGCCATGAGATTTTCATCCTCGCCGCAGTCACACTACATACAAACCAGTTGGTATGTACTATGATTCCCTCGTTCGTGTCAAACGCGGGGCTGAGCGTTCTTACCCCTCCGAGGGTAGATACTGGTTGCCGTGAGCGCTCGGCTCGGCAAGAAGAGTATGGGAATGAAAGCGACCAAGCGGCGCGCGCGGAAGCCCGACGCCACTCGACAGAAGTTACTCGAGGCGGCGTTCGAGGAGATGTATCGGCGGGGATTCCAGGCGGCGAGCCTCGATACGATTCTGTCAAAGGCCGGTGTGACCAAGGGCGCCCTGTACCACCACTTTCCGGACAAGTTGTCGCTTGGCTACGCCGTGATGGACGAGATGGTCAAGGGCTCTTTGCTGGAGAGGTGGTTGGGCTTGCTCGAAGATCAAACCGGCGATCCGTTGAGGGCGATTCAGCGGGTTCTCCAAATACGGGCCGCGAACGCCGATGCTCACGAGATTGAATTCGGCTGTCCCGCCAACAACCTGGCGCAGGAAATGTCGCCGCTCGACGACGGGTTTCGGCGGCGCATCAACGGGATATTTGAGGCCTGGAGGGAAGGATTTGCTCGGGCTCTCCAGCGCGGGCAAGCCGAAGGCACCGTGCGGCGAGATGTGGAGCCGAGACGAGTGGCGTCGTTCCTCGTGGCCGCCGTCGAGGGCTCGGCCGGCGTAGCCAAGAGCGCCAAGAGCCTGCCGATGATGCGTTCGAATTTGGAGATCCTCGTGGAGTACCTGGACAACCTGCGACCGCCGCAAAGGCAGGGCCGCCGCGCGAAGGCGCGGCATACAACTTGAGGGCGACGAGCCGAGCGTCGGCAAAGCTGACGCAGCCTCGTTAATGGGTTGAGGAGGTCCGTCGCAATCAGACAGTCGAACCCGGGGTTCAAATCCTTGCCCGAGTCTGCTTTGAAACAGAAACGCCGGAGGCTTGCTCCCGGCGTCGAAAAGACTTGGTTGCGGGGGAAGGATTTGAACGTTACCGCCGGCCCCTGGCCGGCGTTGCCTACTGCCGTGGGCCTGCCTCTGGTGGTCGGCTCGCCGCTTCGCTGCTCAGGTTCAAATCCGGGAAGCGTTGCCAGAATTGAAAACGCCGAGAGTACTCTCTCGGCGTTCGAGTGTCTTGGTTGCGGGGGAAGGATTTGAACCTTCGACCTTTGGGTTATGAGCCCAACGAGCTACCAGGCTGCTCCACCCCGCGTCAGGGTTGCGAACGATATCCGAGGCCCCTGGGTGGGTCAAGCAGCGACTCAGTAGCCCCGTTTCCTGCAATCGCGAGTTAGTCTTCCGTCAACCATGCGCATCGAGCGGCTCCACGGCTGGGTGTTTCCCGTCGTCCTCGCCGTCATCGTCGCGGACGTCAATTTCTTCCTCGACGCGGCGATCAGTGATCAAGCCGACTACGTCGGGATCGCCTTCTTCGCGCTCTTCGGGCTCTACGGCGTGCAGAGCCTTCTTGCCCGACGCGAGTTTTCGGTCGCGATGTCGACCCTCGGAGCCGCCGCCGGCCTGGGGCTGATGCTGCTTCGCGAAGCCGCTGTTTTCGACAAGGGCTATATCCCTCCCTACCTCGTGTTCATCGGGTTCGTGTTGGCGGGCTACCTGATAGGGCGCGTCCGGCGCCCTTCCTCCTGATCGGGGCCGTTCATCGGCGAGTGCGTTCTCGGTCGGTTTTGTCCCCGGCCGGACGCCGGACGGTTACTTCTTTTGTCACTTTCGAGCCCCGGAAAGCCCAAAACCCCTTCGTTTCCGTGGTTTTGCGGCATGGCGTCTCCTTTGCTTTCTCTCAAGAGGAAATGTCGCCTGATCCGTTGGAAAAACAGGCATACGACGTCAGCGTGGATGAGGCTGCGATCAAGTGGGTCCAGCTCGGCCCGCTCTTCGCGCGTTATTCCGTTCCGCTGCGGGGAACGATGGACGGGGCATGGGCCGATTGCTACCGGCGTGCAAGCTCCGAGTCGGCCGAGTTCTCGCGATTTCAACTGGACGCGGAACGCAGAACCGTGACCTTCTCCTGCCGAGTGGACGACGGCCCTGCCAAGATCCAGGCGGCTCTCAAGCGGCTGGAACTGCTCGTGACCTTCGTCAACCAGCGAGCAGCTTCGAGCGCGCCTGTCTCTCACGCCGCTTCGAGCTAGCCCTCGGCCCAACCGCGCCCGGCGACCTCCCCCGTCCTGCTAGAGTTGGCTCCTTCCGACCGGCACCCGCCGGCCGACGAGGACATCAAAATGCGGCGAATCTCGCTCATCGGATTGGCGTGCATCATTTCCTCCCTGGCCGCTTTCGGAGAGCAGCCGACGATGACTGTCGGCACGGCGACAGCTGCCCAGGGTCACAAAGCCACTGGCTTCCTCGACGTTCCCGCGGGCGTCGATCCGGCACTGCGGATTCCCGTCGTCCTTTTCCACGGCGCGTGGGATGGGCCCGTTCTCGCGATCGTCGCGGGCGCTCACGGAACCGAGTATGCGTCGATCCTCGCCGCCGAGAAGCTGATCGATCGGATCGATCCAACGGAGCTTTCGGGCTCATTGATCCTTCTGCCCCTGGTGAACGCCCCGTCGTTCGAACAGAAGGTGGTGCACGTCAATCCCATCGATGGCAAGAGCATGAACCGGTTCTACCCGGGACGGGCTGACGGCACGCAGAGCGAGCGAGCGGCCTACGTCATCACGCGGCAAGTCGTCGAGCCCAGCAACTATCTGATCGATCTCCACGGCGGCGACCTGGACGAGAGCCTGCGGCCCTACAGTTATTGGCCCAAGACGGGCATCGAGAAGATCGATTCCACTTCCCGAGAGATGGCTCTTGCGTTCGGCCTCGACCACATCATCGTCGCCACCGATCGTCCCAAGGATGCGGCGGCGTCGCGCTTTCTCGACAACACGGCGACGACCCGAGGAAAGCCCGCGATCGCGGCGGAAGCGGGATATGCGGGCCGCTCGGATCCGGAGGACGTGGAGGCGCTCGTTCGGGGGTGCCTGAGCGTCATGCGCTTCTTGAAGATGCTGCCGGGCGTTCCCACCCGCATCGAGCATCCGGTCTGGCTCGAAAGCGTGCGGACGGTCACGAGCGAGCAGACCGGTATCTTTTACCCGCTGGTCAAGCGGGGCACGTTCGTCGAACAGGGGATGCGGCTTGGTTACGTCACCGACTTCTTCGGGAACACGATCGTCGAGGCGAAGTCCCCGGCGGCGGGCGTGGTTCTCTACATCGGCGCCGTGCCCTCGATGAAGAAGGGGGACACAATCGCCAACATCGGCGTGGTGGCAAAGACGAGTCCCTAGACGTTAAACGGTCCTCCGGCCTGGCGCGGTCCCGTGCGAGCCGGAACTTCCCGCCGAGGCGAGGCCGATGATCCTTCCACGATGGGAGCCCCAGGAGATTCTCGCGGCGCTTCCCGACGTTCCGCGTTGGGTCGAGGCGCGGGGAATGCTTCTGTCCGGAAGGTGCGAGATCGTCAGCAGCGGAGAGAGCCCGGGCGACGTGCTTCTCCAGGCTCGCTCGGCGCCGCTCATCGTCGTCGCGGGCAATCCGCCGCTCGAGCCGCTCGCGGCAAGGGCCGCGCAGCCGGGGCTCGGAATCGTGCTGTGCGCACCGGAAAAAGGGGACGAGGTGCGGCCGCTTCTGGAAGGCTGGAAGCGGGTCGGCGCCGCGATTCATCGCCTCGCCGGAGACGATCATCCGATCGCGCATGGGCCGCCGGGGTATGAGATCGGAATCCTCCCCGAAAAGGACGGCTCCGGCAGGCTCGGCCATCTGCCGCAGCTGCTCCGAGACGAAATCTCGAGCGCGCTCTCCGGCGGCCACGTGGCCGCCGCGATCAAGGACGCAGTCCCCGTCTCTTTCTGCTATCCGGTCTGGGAGACGGAAACTCTCTGGGATGTCTCGGTCGACACGCTCGAGCCCCATCGGAATCGCGGCCTGGGAGCGGCATGCGCGGCGTTCTTGATCGACCACATGCGGCGGCACGAGAAGGAGGCGGTCTGGGGCGCTCAGGAAGACAACGCTCCTTCCCTAGCGGTGGCCGCGAACCTCGGTTTTACGAGAGTCGACCGGATGACCGTTTTTCTGCGGCAGCCGTTGTTATACCCGATCTGATGTAAGCCGAGAGCGCGTGGACCTCGACCAATCGATCGCTTCGCTCGCGGCTCGCTGGAGCGCGCGAGCGCGCTGGACGGTCGTGACCGGCGCCGGAGTCTCGGCCGCGAGCGGGATTCCGACCTTTCGCGGAAAGGACGGTCTCTGGAAGAGCTATCGCGCAGAAGAGCTCGCGACGCCCGAAGCGTTCCGGAAGGACCCTCGGACGGTGTGGGAGTGGTACGACTGGAGACGGCAGCTCATCGCGGCCGCGAGGCCCAATCGCGCGCACGAGGTTCTCGCGGACTGGAGCCGGCGGCAGGCCGGATTCACGCTCATCACGCAAAACGTGGACGGGCTTCATGAGCGTGCGGGAACTTTAAGCGTCATCCGTTTTCATGGCTCGATCTGGGAGCTTCAGTGTCTGGAGTCGTGCCGCGGCCCGGCGCACCGCTGGGACGATGCGCGCGTTCCGCTACCGGAGGTGCCGCGCTGTCCTGACTGCAGCGGCTCGGCGCGGCCGGGAGTGGTCTGGTTCGGCGAGCCGATCGATCCGGACACGCTGCGCCGATCGGATCGGGCCCTCGATTGCGACGTATGCCTGGTCGTCGGGACCTCGTCGGTCGTCTATCCCGCGGCCGGTCTGGCGGCCGTGGCGCGCGAGCGGGGCGCCTACACCGTCGAGATCAATCCCGAGCCCGGATCAAGCGATGTCGATCTGGTGATCGCGGGGAAAGCAGAGGAGGTCTTGGAGCAGATCGATCGCGCCATCGATTGATCCGTCGATCGACAGATCCGCTCTGATCACGCGAGCGTCTCCTTCAGGATCCTCTCCGCCTGCTCGCGCCGAAAAGCCCGGATTTTCTCCGCGAGCTCCGGACGTGCTCTCGCCAGGATCGCCACGGCGAGGAGCGCCGCGTTGGTCGCGCCGGGTTTTCCGATGGCGAGTGTTCCCACCGGAATTCCTCCCGGCATCTGAGCGGTGGAGAGAAGCGAATCGAGGCCCTTGAGCGAACCGCTTTCCATGGGGACGCCGAGAACCGGCAGGATCGTATGGGCCGCCGCGACTCCGGCAAGGTGGGCGGCGCCTCCGGCTCCGGCAATCACGACCTGAATGCCGCGCTGCTCCGCTTGTTCGACGTATTCGGAGGTTTGTTTGGGTGTTCGGTGCGCCGAGAGCACCCGCGCCTCGTGCGAGACCCCGAAGCGGTCGAGCGTCTCCGCCGCATGCCGCATCGTGTCCCAATCCGACTTGCTTCCCATGATGATCGCCACGAGGGGATTCTTCTCGTTGCTCATTGGTTCTTTCTCGCGGCCGATTCTAACTGGTGGCGCAGGAGTAAGATCATCTCGCTCGAGATCCCATGAAGAAGGCTCTCTGGGTCCTGGTGGCCGTGGTGATCGCCGCGGTGGGTGCGTGGGGATACGGCGCTCTCGTGAGGCAGGAGGACGATTCGGCTCCGTCGATTCGCCTCCTGGGCATTGCCGAGGAGCAGTCGCTGGATTTGTCCTTCGCCCGCAGCGGTCGAATCGTGACGCGCGTCCCCGACGAGGGGGAGTCGGTCGCGTCCGGCTCGGTCGTCGCGCGGATCGAGGAACCGGGCCTCGAGGAAGATGCGCGCGACTACGAGCGGCAGCGGGAGGAGGTGCAGGCCCGCGATGCGACGCGCAAGGAGGACATCGAGAAGCTGAAAGCAGACCTGGCGAAGATCTCGAGCGACGAGAAACGCATCGGCCGGCTCGTCGCCGATGGAATCGCCGCCTCGGCGGATCTGGAGGCACTGCAGCACCAGCGGGAAGGGACGCAGGCGCAAATCCGGGCGCGGGAGAAAGAGAAACAGCAACTGGAAGCGCAGGAGCAGGAGCTGGAGGCGCGGCAGGACAAGGTGCGGCGATTCGAAAAGGAAGGAACTCTGTTAGCGCCGGCTTCGGGCACGGTCCTGACCCGCCATCACCGCCAGGGAGAGTGGATCGAGGCGGGAGGGCCCGTCATCACGCTTCAGGTCGAGTCCCCCTACATCCGGGTCGAGGTTCCGGAGGAGCGTCTTTCGCTGTTTTCGGTCGGCAGCCGAGTGCGAGTGTGGCCTCAGGCAAAGCCCGAGAGCGCCTTCTTCGCCCGGGTCGTTTCCGTCAAGCCTCGCTCCGAGTTCGCCACGCGCAAGAACTGGGGAATCCAGAGCCGCGACCTGAAAACCTTTTCCGTGCGTCTGGCGCCCCAGGCGACCACGGTCATCTCCGGCCAGACTTTCGTTGTGGAAGCGGTCAAAACCTGAGGGCCGATGAGTGATTGGGGACCGAGCCGCGAAAGAGCCCATGGGCATTGCTTTCGCAACGCCCGATCTGCGACGGGGGGGGGGATTTCTCACCGAGTGGAATGACACGCTCGCCCCCTTCATCCATCACCCATCGAAAACCCTCGATCCCTCGATGCCACCCTCGATCGAAGCCGAGAGCTTGACGAAGAAGTTCGGAGACTTCGTGGCCGACGACTCGGTCTCTTTTTCCGTGTCGCCCGGCGAGACCTACGGCCTGCTCGGTCCCAATGGAGCGGGAAAGACGACGCTCGTGCGGCTGCTGACCACGCTTCTATCGCCGACGTCCGGAACGGCTCGCATTCGCGGCCACGACATCGTTCGCGAGAAGGCGGCGGTCCGCGCGTCGATTGGAACGGTCTCGCAGGCGGTGACGACCGACGAGAACCTCACGGTCGAGGAGAACCTGTCGGTGCAAGGCAAGATGTATGGGCTGTGGGGCCGCGATCTCTCGAGGCGGATCGCCCGTCGGCTGTCTCAGGTCGGACTGGAAGACCGGCGAGCGCAGATCACACGGGAGCTCTCCGGCGGGATGCGCCGCCGGCTCGAGATCGCGCGCGGCGTGCTCCACTCTCCCCGGGTTCTCTTCCTCGACGAGCCGACGGCCGGCCTCGATCCCCAGAGCCGCCGGGCAATCTGGGACATGCTCACTGGGTTGAAAGCCGACGACGAGGAGCTCGCCGTCATCCTGACGACGCATGCGATGGACGAGGCGGACGTTCTCTGCGACCGTGTCGCGATCCTCGACCATGGGCGAATTCTCTGTGAGGACTCGCCGGAGGCGCTCAAGCGGGGCTTGGCTACCGGCGAGCGGGTCGAGATCGAGACCGATCGCGAGATCGACCCGGAAGACCGCTCCGCGCTCGTCGCGCGGGGCGCCGAGAACTGGCGTTCGGTTCTTCCCGCCCTCGTCGAGTTCCAGGCCAAGCCGGGGGAGGGGATCGGTCGACGAGCCGCGCAAGAGCTCGAGGACCGCGGCTACCGAATCCGGCACCTGACCATCTCCCCGGTGACGCTCGAAGACGTCTTCTTTTCCTACACCGGCCGGGCGCTGCGCGAAGTGTGACTCGAAATCCGGATCGGTCCCGCCCCGGCCGTCTGCGGCTCATGGTGCTCGGCATCGCGGCCATCTGCCAGCGCGCCTACCTGACTCTCTGGCGGCAGCCGGTGCTGATCATTTCGACGATGCTCTTCCCTCTGATCTACCTGCTCATTCTCGGAAACGCGATGAACCGTCAGCTGCGCGAGGTGCCTCTGGCTGTCGTCGATGAAGCGGGCAACGGTCTCTCCGCCGCTTGCCGCCGCAGCGTCATGGCTCTCGAGTCCGGCCGTTCGCTCGTCAACGTCGTCTTCATTGCCGACCGCGATACGGCGATGCGCGATCTGCGCCGCGGCCGGTATCGCGGGGTCTGGATCCTTCCCTATCGGCTCTCGGTCCGTGGTCCGGCCCCGGCGTTCATCGGCGACAACACGGAGCGCTTTTCCTACGATGCCCTGGAGGGTGCGCTGCGCGAGATCTGGGACGAGGTGGCGCAGACGGGAACCACGGCGGCGGCGACGGCCGTGCGCCTGGAGGCGTATCCGTATCTGGACTACCTGACTTATCTCGGCCCCGCCGTCGTCTGTCTCTCGATCTTCATGGGCTCGATGGTGGCCGGCGGTCTCCAGGTCATCGAGGATCGGATGTTCGGCTATCACGAGGGCTATCTGGTCACGCCCGTGTCGACCGGCACCCTCGTGGCGGGCCACATCCTCGCGGGATCGGTTGTCGCGGCCGTGGCGGGGTCGCTCGTTCTCGTCGCGATTCTGATGTTGACTCCCGGCCCGGCCGTGTCGGGCGCGGCGGTGGCGGCCGCACTCGCGACCGTTCTCCTGATCTCGCTCTCGATCTCGACGATGTGGTTCCTGCTCTTCGCGCGCGCCCGGCGGGCGAGCGTGCTGCGAGGGATGTTCGGAATCATCAACGCCGTGCTCTTCTTCCCCTCCGGAGCGCTCTATCCCGTCGAGTCCTATCCCGGGTGGCTGCGGGCGATCTCTCGCGTCGATCCGCTGACGTATGGAGTCGACGCGCTGCGGGACCTGCTGCTGCGCGGCGCGCCGGCGGCGACTGCGTTCCCGCGATGGGTATTCCTGGTGACGTTCACTCTCGCGGGGGGAGTCCTGACGCAGGTCTTGTTTCGAAGAGAGGTCTAGGGACGAGTTTTCAGTTCGCAGTTCACAGTTTTCAGTTCAGAACTGAAAACTGACAACTGATAACTCGTTAGACGCGGAGCAGGTTCTCAAATTCTTCCGGGTGAGCCGCCCGACCGCGGGCCTCTTCCGCCTCGACCAGGTCTTCCTTGACGAGTCGCGCGAGCGACTCCTCGAGCGAAATCGAGCCTGCCTTGCGGGTCAGCGCGATCTCCTGGTGCAGATGCTGGAGCGCGTTCTTTCGGATGTGCTGGCGGGCGCCGTAGCCGACGACGAGGAGCTCGGAGGCGGGCACCCGGCCGCCTCCCTTCCTGGGCAGAAGGGTCTGCGTCAGCACCGCCGCGAGCGCCATCGACAGCTCTTGCCGGATCGTCGGCTGTCGTTCCAGCGGGAAGGAATCGGCCATGCGCGACACGGTCGAGGCGACGTCGGTCGTATGCACGGTCGTGAAGACGAGATGACCCGTCTCGGCTGCGGCGAGCGCGATGCGCATCGTTTCGGAGTCGCGCATCTCTCCGACGACCAGAACGTCCGGCGCCTGCCGCATGGCAGCGCGCAGCGCCGTCGGGAAATCGGGCGCATCGGCTCCGATCTCAACCTGCTCCACGATGCTTTTCTTGTGGCCGTGCTCGTACTCGATCGGGTCTTCAATCGTCACGATGTGGCGCGGATCCCGGCGATTGATTTCGTCGACGAGAGCCGCGAGCGTGGTCGTCTTTCCCGAACCGGTCGGCCCGCCGACGAGGACGAGGCCTCGCGGAAGGCGAGTCAGGCTCTCCACGGCGGCCGGGAGATTCAAGGTCGCCAGGCGCGGCGGCTCGGCCGGGAGCGCGCGCACCGTCGCCGCAGCGCGGCCCCGCTCTCGATGCAGATTGATCCGGAAACGGCCCAGGCCTTGGATTCGAAAGGAAGTGTCCGCAATGCGTTCCTGGCCGTAGATGGATCGGGCGCGGGCCGGCAGCGCGGGCAGGACCGCCTCTTCGATCTCCTCCGCTGACAGAGGCTCTTCTCGAAGAAACGACACGCTTCCATCGATGCGGTTGGACGCGGGCGCGCCCGCGACGAGGAGCAGGTCGCTGCCTTTGTGGTCGACCAGCGTTTCGAGCCAGTTCGTCAGTCGCGTGATCTCGTCCGCGCCGGACTCGGGCGGGAGTCCGGCATTGAGCTCGTGGATCAGGCGGTTGAGGTCCCGAGTTTCGGCCATTCCGCAATAGTACGAAAACGACGACTGGAATGTCTCCGACGCAGTTCTCAGTTTTCAGTAATCAGTTTTCAGTTGTCAGGTACTGCTTCTCTTTATACCGAATCTGATATAAATACCTGAACGGAAGACTGATAACTGAAGACTGATAACTACCCTTCCAGATGCCAGTCGGTATGCGGGGCCTGGTTGTCCCAGAGCCAGGCGCGTAGAAGCTGCCGGTAGGTGACCGGCTTCCAGCCGATCGAGTCGAAGAAAGGCCGCAGAGCGAGGTGAAGCCGGCGCAGGTGGTAGAAGGGGACGCCGGTGAAGTAGTGGTGCTCCATGTGATAGGCGGAGTACAGGTACCAGAACTCCCAGAATCGAGAGGGCACCATGATCGTGCCCCACTTGGCGGGATCGCTGGGTTCGATCGCGTAGTGCTGACCGAGACGGTTCAACGCAAAGGCGATCGGAAAGACCAGGAAGTAGGGAACCAGGTAAACCCGAGCGAGCACTCCGAATCCGCCCACGATCGCGAGTCCGGCCATGATCGCGACGTGGAGGAGGATGGTGACGCGGCGCTCGCGCGTGATGCGCTTCTGGAGCGTCGCGGGGTAGCTGGCCGTCTCGCGGCGCGCGGCGCGAAAGTAGATCGGGAAGAGCGCCGGCGTGAAGTAGAGGAGCTTGAACCACGGCTTGTTGATCCTGGGCGACAGATAGTGACGCTTGGGATCTTCGACCGGATCTCCCAGCTCGGCGTGATGCGTCAGATGCCAGCGCGTGAACTGCAGGGCAGAGATGCCGGATGGGATGGCGTACAGAAGGGCAAGCACCCGTTCCGCCCTCGGACGGGGTCCGTTCCACACCGCCCGATGCACGACTTCGTGGAGCAGGACGGTGAAATTGAAAACGGTCCAGCCCGCGATGATCGCCGAGGGAATCCAGATCCAGGGCTGGGGATACCGCCAGGACACGAACGTCGCCGCGGCCAGAATCAAGAACTGACGGGCGGCGATCGCCAGGTGGCGCGCGGGACTCTTTCGGTGAAGCTCCTTGAGGACGTCGTGCGGGATCTCCTGAGCCAGGCGGGTGCGCAGAGCCTTCGACGCCTTGGACCAGTGGTGGTCCCCCCCCATCGGGGGGTATTCCTCTGGCCTGGCGGCGGGTGTCGGGGTCGGATTCGCGCTCATCAAATATTGACCGGGCTGCGCCGGGGCCGGCGGGAGTCGTTCTCCGCGCCGACGCCGCTATTGTATTCCGCCGGCTGGACTGCCCGGGCCGCGGCCGATTTTTCCGCAAAAAGAAAAGCCCCGCCGAAGCGGGGCTTTTATCGACAGAATCGAGAAAGCTACTTCTTGGCTTCCATCGAAGAGACCTCGATGGTCTTCTTCTCGGTGTCCGCCTTGCCCTTCACCGTGACTTCCTTGCCCGCCATCTTCGCGGCGTCTGCCTGGTTGGACAGAACCCACATGGACTTGTCCGACGGGTTGTAGAGGGCGTACTTCGCGCCTTCCTTGACGCACTTGGCAGCGCACGCCTCGTGACCCGCCTTGGCGCCCTTGTCGCCGCAATGCGTGTCGGTGACCCAACCGGTCCAGGAGCCGTCCATCGAGGCGGCCATGAGCAGGGAGGTGACGCCGAGAGCAACCGCGAAAACCAAAGCCCGTGCAACGAGTTTCTTCATCGAACTCCTCCTTTTGTTTCCCTTTGCGACCCGGCACAATCCGGGCGGCAAATCATATACGGTGAAAACGTGAACGGCGGATGAACGGCTCGGCGCGGCCTCTGAAGAATTCCTTAGTTTCCTTGTATCGGGCGGCGCTCGAGGGCGTCGATCCGGGGCGAGCGGTCAAGCGGAGTCTCTCGGATCCCGCGATCGGTCGTGCGCTCGCGAAAGCGCAGCATATCGGCATGTTCGCCGTGGGAAAGGCGGCGCGTGGAATGGCGGAGGGAGCCCGTTCGATCCTCTGGGACGAGGGTCTCACCATCCTGCCTCGCGGCTACTCTCGAGGGCGGTTGGCTCGCTCCCGAGTTCTCATCGCGTCGCATCCGCTTCCCGACCGATCGAGCGTGCGCGCCGCGGAAGCCGCGCTCGCGTTCTTTGCCGGGTTTGGCCCGAGAGACCTGATTCTCTGCCTGATCTCGGGGGGCACCTCGTCGCTACTCGCCAAACCGAGACCCGGCTTGACTCTCGCCGCCAAGCGGACGGCCATCCGCCGCCTCGTTTCCTCCGGAGCCTCGATCATCGAGCTCAACCGGCTCCGAAGCCGGCTGTCGGCGGTCAAGGCTGGGAAGCTCGGCCGCGCGACGCCCGCTCGGATCGTTTCGCTCGTTCTCTCCGACGTGCCCGGCGACGACCCGGCGGTGGTCGGCTCGGGTCCGACCGTGCGCGGGCACAGAGGGGATCGGACGCGCGTGGTCGCGAGCAACCGATCGGGAATGCGGGCCTCGGCCGCGGAGGCGTTGCGACGTGGCCTCGTCCCCATCTTCTTTCGGCGACGGCTTGCCGGGGAAGCCTTCGACGAGGGCCGGCGGTTCGCTCGCGCGGCGGCGCGGCTCCCGCCCGGTCAGGTCCTCGTCGGCGGAGGGGAAACGACCGTGAGCCTGTCGGACCGTCCGGGGAGAGGCGGCCGGAATCTCGAGTTCGCGCTCGGGGCCGCCGCGGAGCTCGACGGCGCGACCGATCTCGCCGTTCTCTCGGCAGGTTCCGACGGTGTGGACGGGAATTCTCGAGCGGCCGGCGCGTTCGTCGACGGCGCGACGATGGAGCGCGCTCGCTCGCTCGGAATCGATCCTGGGCGCGGTCTGGCGCGGCACGACACGGAGCCATTCTTTCGCCGTCTGGGGGATCTCCTCGTCACCGGTCCCACGGGCACGAACGTGGGAGACTGGGCCTGGGCCATGAGGAAGCGCAGGTGAGAATCGCGCCTTGCGTCGGTCTCTGGGTCTGCGCGCTATCGACTCTGCTTGCGCAGGAGCCGCCGCCGGCCGTTTCGACTGCGCGGTATTCCATCGACGCGGCTCACTCCACGATCGCCTGGGAGCTGCCGGCGACGCTCCACACGGTGCACGGCGAGGTGCCCGACTTCTCCGGATCGGTCGAACTCTCAACCGGGCCGCAGGGCGAGCTCGCCGCCAGTGGGCGAGTGAGCGCGCGCGCCGGTACGATGCGGACGGGCAACGAGAGCCGCGACAAGACCATGCGCGAAAAGGTGCTCGAAGTCGATCCGTTTCCCGAGATCGTGTTCGATTTCGATCGGGTCGAAACCGATTGGTCCCGGCTTTCCGGCGATCGCCCCTTCGAGGCGCGAGTCGCGGGCCGACTGACGGTGCACGGCAAGACGCTTCCGCTCGAAGTTCCGGTCACGGTCGAGCCGTCGCCCGAGGCCGTGAGTGTTTCGGGGTCGTTTCCGCTCCGATGGAAGAGCGACTACGGCCTCCACGACCCGTCCTTCGCCTTCGTAACGGTGCGCGAGCCGATGAAGGTCACGTTCCGGCTTCGAGCGGTGCCCTCGGAGCCTCCACGGAATTAGCCGGCAGGACGATCGAAGTCGCGAAAATCGGTCCTGTGGCTTTCGTCCCGCGCGCGGCGAAAAGATCGAGCTTCCCGCTATAATTCAAGGTTTTCCATGCGACCGACCACTCGCGATCAGGAACGGGCTTCGCTCGAGCGCTTCCTCGAGGCGCCGCGGCGATTCGGCGCCTTCCGCATGGCGCTGGGGTTCCCCAACTCCTATGAGATCGGGATGTCGAACCTGGGCTTTCAGTGGGTGTACCGGCTCTTCAACCGCGTGCCGGATCTCGTTTGCGAGCGGTTCTTCTTCGAAGAGGACGAGCGAGCCCTTTCGTTCGAGACGGGGACGCCGCTGGCCGATTTCGGGCTTCTGGCCTGGTCCCTCTCCTGGGAGATGGACATGGCGCACATCCTTCGGACGATGGCCGCGGCGGGTCTGCCGACCCGCAGGCTCGCCCGGGACGAGCGCCATCCCCTGATTCTGGTGGGGGGGGACATCGCCCGCATGAATCCCTCGGCGTTGACTCCGTTCGTCGACATCTTCGCGCTCGGCGACGGGGAGCGCCTCGTTCCGGCGATTGCGGAGCTCGTCCAGTCGGGTCTTTCTCGAGAGGAGTTTTTGCAGGAAACCGCGAAACGGCCGGGCTTCTTCGTTCCGGCCGTGCACGGCAATCGAGCGGAAACGGCAGGCGGCGGCAAGATCGTCATCCAGCAGCCGATGTCTCGCGAGGTCGCTCGCGAGTTCGAGGTGCCGCACTCGACGATTCTGACGCCGCGGACCGAGCTCGCCGACAAGCTCCTGATCGAAATCTCTCGCGGCTGCACCGAGATGTGCCGGTTCTGCTGGGCGGCCTATGCGATGGCGCCGATCAAGCAGTATCCGGCCCAATCGATTCTGAAAGTGGCGCGCCAAGCCCGGGAACGGACCGATCGAGTCGGACTGATCGCGACGGCCGTCTGCGATCACCCGGAGATCACCGAGATCCTGTCCGGCCTCGCCGGCCTCGGTTACCACGTCGCTCTCTCGTCGATCAAGATCGACGCCATCGAGAGGCCGATCCTGGATGTGCTGCGGCAGCAGGGAGAGAGAGCTCTCGCGATCGCCCCGGAAGCGGGCAATGAGAGGCTGCGGCGCCACATCAACAAGAAGGTCTCCGACGAGATGCTTCGCGAAAAGGTCCGCGCGATCTTCGCCGCCGGGTTCACACGCCTGAAGCTGTATCTGCAGGTGGGCCTCCCGACCGAGACCGAGGAGGACGTGCGCGATCTGGTGCGCCTGGTCGGGGACCTGCACGAGATCGCGGTGGACGAGGGGCGCGGGCAGGGACGCGTGCCGCAGCTGGTGCCTTCGGTCAATGCCTTCATCCCCAAACCGCATACGCCTTACGAGAATGAATCGCTCGCGAGCGAGGTGTACCTGGCGGAGCAGCTGCGCTGGCTTCAGCGCGAGTTCGAGCGCATCCCCAACGTCGTTTTTCGAGGGATGTCGGTCAACGAAGCGATCTGGGAAGCGTATCTCGCGAAGATGGACGAATCGGGGGCAGACATCCTGGAGGAGGCGGCCTCCGGGGTCCCGGTTCGCCGTCTCGTCAAGACCCATCGTGAGAGGATCTCTGCGGTCACCCGGCCCTCGGTCGTCCCGCCGCGAGCGGAATCTTCCCCCTGGGCTTTCATCTCGAAGCGCTGAAAAAGGGAGAACGAACGATGCGGTCCGTCGGCAAAGGTCTGCGAGGTTTGGGTGCCACAATCTTTCTGTGGGCGGCCTGCGCCGCGGCGCTCGACTTTCCGGTCCTGACGCCGCCGGCGTCCATGTTTCGCGCGCATCGCGAGAAGTTCCTGGCTAAACTCCCCCCCAACTCGGTGGCGATCCTGCGCTCGGCTCCCGTCCGCGTCTACTCCAATGACACCGAGTACGCCTACCGCCAGGATTCCGATTTCCACTACCTGA
>DATDNV010000493.1:0-2507 GCA_036518075.1 Thermoanaerobaculia bacterium | reverse complement strand
TGGAGTCGGTCACTCGTTCGAGAATATGGGCGCTCCGGCCGGGATGCAACTCGCCGCGGACCCGCAGGATGCACGCCGGTGCGCTCGGAGTGGCATCAGGCCGTCGAGGCCACCTTCTTCTCGTTTCCCTCCTCGGCGAAGCGAACGAGCGCCAGGGCCAGCGCGACGATGACCGGACCCACGAACATCCCAATCGGACCGAAAGCGCCAATGCCGCCGAGCACGCCGAAAAAAACGGGGAGCGTCGCAATCTCCGCGCGCCCCGAGATCAGCGCCGGCCGCAGGATATTGTCGACCAGACTGACGAAGAGCGCACCATAGACCGCGAGCCCGATCGCCGCGACCCACCGGCCCTGGAACGCCAGAACGAGCGCCCCGGGCCCCCACACAAGAGCTGTCCCTCCCACTGGAAGAAGCGATGCGGCACCCCCCAGGACGCCGAAGACCACAGGAGACGGAAATCCGATGATCGCGAATGCGATTCCGATCAGCGTTCCCTGGACCAGGGCGGTCAGGAGCGTTCCGAACACGACGGCGCGCGTGACGCTGGCGAGATACCCGACCAGCTTGGTCTTCTGCTCCAGGGGCATCGGGATGACGCGGATCAGCCGTTCCGCCGCCGTGTCGCCCCCCCGAAGGAAGAAGTAGAGAACGAACAATGTCAGCAGCAGCTCCGCGAGGGCGCCCAGCGCACCGACGAAGGCGGAGCCGCCGCTCGACGCCATCATCTGCAGCAGTCTCTTCGCTCCTTCGATCAGCCAGTCCTGGAGGCTCGCCCCGGTGATCGGTGTGTGGGACTCGATCCATGCGAAGATGCCTCGGATCGCGGGAAGCGCCAGCACGTCCGCCGGCGTCGAAATCTGATAGCGATTCGCGATCGCGGTCACGCGACCCAGCAGATCGATGACTTGCCTCGAGAAAACCATCGCGAGCAGTGTGCCTGGAATCGCGATCCCGAGAGCGGCGGCAAGAGTCAGCGCCGCCGCGGAGAGACTGGCTCGGCCGCGAAGTCTTCGGCGCAATCGAAGGTTGAGCGGCTCGAGCAGAAGAGCGAGAAGCGCCGCCCACAGAATCGAGACGAGGAAGGGCGCGAAGATCCGGAAGAGCGCCCAGGTCAACAGAGCGAGCGCCGCCAAACCCAGCACGCGTGGAAAGAAACGCTCAGTCATCGGCGGCGAAAGCGGTGGCGGCAACCTTTCGAAGGAGTCTACATGAGCGGCCGCTCCGCTCCCGACGCGGACTCCCTCTGCTAGCATCGCTCGAGTGAGCGCCGCCCTTCGCTTCCTCTACCCGCCGAGAGTTCCGGAGCCGGAAGCGATGGACGAGACGGACGAAGTCGACTCCTACGCGGCGGCCGCCGCGGCCAAGCACCTGGCAAAGGTCGACGGCCGGTTCGTGCGGCAGCTTCTCGGCGAGTTCGAGGCCGACACGGTGCTCGACGTCGGATGTGGTCCCGGTCAAATCCTGAGGGACTACGCTCGGGGAAGAAAGTCCGCGCGGCCCGTCCGCGCCGTCGGAGTCGACCTCTCCCTGCCGATGCTCCGGGAGGCCAGGCGCCAGGGACTCCGACAGGTCGTCGTGGCGAACGCTTCCGCCCTTCCCTTTCGGGAATGGACCTTCGAGCTCGTCTTCTGCAATTCGGTCCTGCATCACATGGCCGAGCCCGCCGGTGATCTCGCGGAGATGGCGCGCTGCGTGGCGCCGGGCGGCCGGCTTCTGGTCCGGGACCTGCGCCGTCCGCCTCGTCCGCTCGTCGGGCCTCACATCGCCTTCCTGGGACGTCACTACACGGGCCGCATGCGGCAGTTGTTCGACGCCTCCGTTCGCGCCGCGTATACGCCGACCGAAGCGCGCCGGCTGTTCCCTCGGGACGGAGCCGGCGCGGCCGTCGTCCGGCGACGTGGTCTCTCGTATCTCGAGGCCCGATGGACGAGGCCCCGAGCCTGATCGTCGACCGCGTGCTGGCCGGCCGCGTTCTGCGTGAAGCCGCGGCGCAACAAGGATTCGTCCGCATCGGATTCGCGCGCGCGGACGAGCCTCCTCGATTCGAGAGGTTCCGCAGCTGGATCGGACAGGGCCGCCACGCCCGCATGACTTACCTGGAAGAGACGATGGAAGTGCGCGCTCAGCCGAGGTCGCTCCTGGCCGGTGCCCGTTCGATCATCTGTCTGGCCGCCCGCCACCGAACGACGAGGGCTGTCGCGCGAGACGGTTCTCGGGTCGCCCGCTATGCCGTGGGACGCGACTATCACCAGACGCTACGCCAGCGGGCGAACCGGTTCGTCGCATCGGCGAAGGAGAGCCTGGGCTCCTTCCGCTACCGGATCTGCGTCGATTCCACGCCCCTGGCGGAACGGTCGCTGGCCGCGGCGGCCGGACTCGGCTGGATCGGCAAGAACGGATGTCTGATCGATCCCGGCGAGGGGTCGTTTCTGCTTCTCGCCGAGGTGATCACGGATCTCGACCTGCCGCCGGATGAGCCGATCGCCGAGCGCTGCGGTTCCTGC
>DATDNV010000492.1:0-3901 GCA_036518075.1 Thermoanaerobaculia bacterium | reverse complement strand
GATCTCGATCCCGGCAGCCTCGACGCGGACGCGTCCGCGGCCTTGGGGGTAATCGGATGACATGGTCTAAGGTTAAAAGTCTAAAGTTCAAGGAAGGCCGCTGTTCGCGCATCCAACCTTGGACCTGAAACCTTAGACCTTAGACTCCGAACCCGCAATGCGCGTCGATCTCTTCGAATATCAGCTTCCCGCGCGTCTGATCGCGCAGGAACCGCATCCACGGGGGACGAGCCGACTCCTCGTGCTGGATCGAGCCAGCGGATCGATCGGGCATCGGCGGTTTGCCGAGCTCCCCGAGCTTCTCGCTCCGGCCGACCTCGTCGTGCGCAACGATGTTCGCGTTCGCCCCGCCCGTCTCTACGGCAAGGACTCGGAAGGACGGATCGTCGAGATCTTTCTCCTCCGATCGATCGAGGACGATTCGCGGCGGTGGATCGCGCTCGCGAAGCCGAGCCGGCGAGCGAAGAAAGGGCGGTCGATCGGTTTTCCCGACGGGCTCTCGGCCCTTGTCGAGGACGTCTCTTCGGACGGAAAACGCACCGTTCGTTTCGAACGAGAAATCGATGTGGCCCTCCTCGAACGGATGGGGCACGTGCCGCTCCCTCCCTACATCCGCCGCGAGCCGGGCGCCCCGGACCGACCCGAGGACCGTGAGGCGTATCAAACCGTGTACGCGCGGGAGCCGCTCGCCGTCGCGGCTCCGACGGCAGGCCTTCACTTCACGGCGGAGATCTTCGACCGGATCCGGGCTCGCGGCGCCGATGTCGCGGACCTGACTCTCGCGGTCGGGTCCGGAACGTTCAAGCCAGTGACGGTCGAGGACACCGCGGAGCATCGGCTGGATGCGGAGGAGGTCTTCCTCCCCGCTTCCACCTCGCGCCGAATCGCCGACGCTCGAAATTCGGGAGGCCGGCTCATCGCTGTGGGAACGACGGTCGCGCGCGCGCTGGAAGCGGCTGCCATGCGCACGGACGGCGGATCCGGAGACGTTCACTTCGAAACCGATCTCCTCATCGCGCCCGGTTTCCGCTTTCGGGCGATCGATTGCCTGCTCACCAACTTTCACCTTCCCCGATCGACCCTCCTCATGCTCGTGTGCGCTTTTGCCGGCCGCGAGCAGGTCCTCGCGGCCTATGCGGAGGCGGTCCGGGAGGAATATCGGTTCTATTCCTTTGGGGATGCGATGTTGATCCTCTAGCTCGAGGCGCGCAACGGGCGCCCGACTCCAGAAGCGATCGCCGCCGTGTGCGCCGCCGTCGTGCCGCAGCAGCCGCCGACCATCCGGGCGCCGAGATCGAGCCAGTCCATCGCCAGGCGCGCAAACTCCGCCGGATCGATCGGGTCGGTGAAGTGAAGACCCTCCGGGTCCGAAGGCGGGCCGAGATTTCCGTAGGCAGCCAGCGGCGACTCGGGAGCAGCGGATCCCAGCCGGCGCAGGTCCGCCGCGAGTCTGCGCGCCGGCACGCAGTTGATCGAGAGAGCGTCGGGCGGATCGCCGCGCAGCGCGTGAACCGCGCTTTCGAGCGTCTCGCCGGACAGAAGGCGTCCGCTCCCGTCGGTGATCATCGAGGCGATGACCGGGAGCCCCGTGGCCCTCGAGGCTCGCACGGAGGCGGTCAGCTCGCTGACCGAGTTCATCGTCTCGATCAGGATGCCGTCCACACCAGCGTCGAAAAGCGCTCGCGCTTGATCCGCGTGCTCCGAAGCGAGCGCCTCTTCCGGCGGGACGAGGTCGGGCCTGTAGCAGTCCTCGAGCGGGGAAAGCGACCCCACGACGAAAGCGTCTGGAGGCGCCGCCTGCCGCGCGAGGGCGACCGCTTTTCGCGTCAGCTCCCCCGACCGATTGCCCAGGCCCTCTTTGGCGAGCGTGCGCCGGTGAGTGCGAAACGTATTGGCCGTCAGGACATCGGCACCCGCGGCCGCGTTCTCCCGGTGGATCGCGAGGACCTGCTCCGGTGCGACGAGAAGAGCGCGGGCGCTCCAAAGAGGAAGACGCGAGGGCACGCCGCGCCTCTCGAGTTCCGTGCCCATGGCTGAGTCGAGAACGATCGGCGGCCCCTCGGCGATCCGACGCCGCAACCGATCCGCGCCTAAGATAGGATGCAAAACAGCACCACCGTTCTAATAAAATAAGGCCGAGATAACTCCCGGCCTAATTAAATTAGGGGCCTTGTAACAGCCTAGTCACCAACCTCCTCCTCCCGACCCCCGAAGGGAGGATGGCTTGCTGATCTCAGTACGCTTCGAGGTACTTGTCAATCTCCCACGGCTGCACTCTGGAGATGTACTCCGCCCACTCGCCGCGTTTGGCCTCGAGGAAGTGGTTGAGGATGTGCTCGCCAAGAGCGTCGGTCACCACGTCATCCTTCTCGAGATTGTCGAGCGCTTCGGAGAGGTTGGCCGGGAGCTGATCGATGCGGAGTCGCCGCTTCTCGCGCTCGCTCATCTTGAACACGTTGCGATCCACGGGTTCGCCCGGGTCCATCCGGTTCTTCACGCCGTCCAGGCCCGAGGCCAGCATGACGCCGAACGCGAGGTAGGGATTGCAGGCCGGATCCGGCATCCGGACCTCGATGCGAGTGCCCATCCCCCGGCGGGCCGGGACGCGCACGAGCGGCGACCGGTTGCGCATCGACCAGGCGACGTTGACCGGAGCCTCGTACCCCGGAACGAGCCGCTTGTAGGAGTTCACCAGCGGATTCGTGACCGCGACGAAGGCCTTCGCGTGTCGGAGGATGCCGCCCGTGTAGTGCAGCGCCGTCTTGGAGAGCTGATGTTTCGCCTTCGGGTCATAGAAGACGTTGTTTCCCTTCTTGTCGAGGAACGACTGGTGCGTGTGCATCCCCGAGCCGTTCACTCCGAAGATGGGCTTGGGCATGAAGGTCGCGTGCAGGCCGTGATCCATCGCGACTTTCTTGACGATGAACCGGAACGTCGAGACCCGGTCGGCGGTGGTCACCGCGTCCGCGTACTTGAAATCGATCTCATGCTGGCCAGGCGCCACCTCGTGATGCGCGGCTTCCACCTCGAATCCCATCTGCTCGAGGGCGAGCACGATATCGCGGCGCGCCTCTTCGCCCCGGTCGACCGGCGTCAGGTCGAAGTAGGCGCCCTCGTCATGCGTGTCGACGATCGGATCCCCGCCCGCGTCGCGCCGGAAGAGGAAGAATTCCGCCTCCGGTCCGGTCACCATCGTGTAGCCGAGGGCCAAAGCCTTGTCCATCTGCTTCTTCAACGTCATTCGGGGGCAGCCCGGGAAGGGAGTTCCATCGGGGTTGTACACGTCGCAAATGAGGCGGCCGACTTTCTCGCCGCCGGCATGAGCCCAGGGGTAGATGGCGAAGGAATCGAGGTCGGGAACGAGGTTCATGTCCGACTCTTCGATCCGGGTGAATCCCTCGATCGAGGAGCCGTCGAACTGGATCTCTCCGTCGAGCGCTTTGGCGAATTGCGAGCTCGGAATCTCGACGTTCTTGATGATGCCGAAGATGTCGGTGAACTGGAGTCTCAGGAAGCGGACGTGCTCGGCTTCGCAGACTTTCAGGATCTCCGACTTGGAAAGACCTCCGGTCGCCGCGTCGAATTTCAAGACCTTACCCTTTGCCATCTTGACCTCCGTTTTTTGCTAGATCGGCAGGATTTTATGGTCAGCGCGCAGATTTTCAAGAGGTATCGAGCCACGATGTCGAAAACACATGCATTTCTGCACAAATCTGTGTGCAATTAGCCGGACCGGCGCTCTGGCGCGGCTTCCAGCGTACGGATGGATGCTTCAGCTCGAAAACCCGATGCCGAGCGCTTTCAGCACCCGCAGCAGCGGGCCGGGCCGCCCTCCCGCGTCGACGCGGCGCAGAGACCGGGTGACCGTCCTGACGACGGTGGACCTCAACGGCTCCGGCGG
>DATDNV010000491.1:0-10923 GCA_036518075.1 Thermoanaerobaculia bacterium | reverse complement strand
CGCCTTCGACTTTTTTCGCAAGCCGATCGATCCGGCCGAACTGCTCGTGATCTTGAAGCGGGCGCTCGAGCGTCGGCGGCTCGTCAAGGAGAACCGCGAGTGGAGGCTGGAAGCCAGAGGAGCGCAGAGTTTCGACAGGCTCGTCGGAGCGAGCCCGATGATGCGGCACCTTTTCTCGGAGATCGAAAGAGTGGCGCCGACCGACGCCACGGTGCTCTTGCAGGGGGAGAGTGGGACGGGCAAGGAGCTCGTCGCCCACGCGATTCACGAGCACAGTGCGCGAAAGGCACGGCCGTTTGTCGCCGTCAATGTCTCGGCGCTGCCCGAGAGTCTGGCGGAGTCCGAGCTGTTCGGGCACGAGAAAGGCGCCTTTACGGGCGCGATCGCGTCGCGGCCGGGCCGCTTCGAGCTGGCGCAGGGAGGGACTCTTTTCCTCGACGAGATCGGCACGCTCTCCCCGGCGGTGCAATCGAAGCTCCTGCGGGTGCTGGAATCGCGCGTCATCGAACGCGTTGGAGGCCGGCGCTCGACGCCAGTCAACTTCCGATTGATCTCGGCGACGAACGAGGATCTGGAGTCGGGAGTCGCGCGGGGGACCTTCCGCGAGGACCTCCTTTA
Organism: Thermoanaerobaculia bacterium; assembly: GCA_036518075.1. Classification (GTDB taxonomy): domain Bacteria; phylum Acidobacteriota; class Thermoanaerobaculia; order UBA5066; family Gp7-AA6; genus DATDNV01. The sequence goes on along the minus strand of DATDNV010000491.1, from coordinate 10,305 downwards.
CCGGATCAACACGATTCCTCTTCGGATCCCTCCTCTGCGCGAGAGGCTGGAGGATCTGGAACTGCTCTCCGACCACTTCCTCGCCAAGTTCGGCGACCGCCACGCCCGGCCCGGCCGCCGCCTTTCTGCCGGAGTGCTCGACCGGCTCCGCGAGCATCCCTGGAGAGGCAACGTCCGCGAGCTCGAGCACGTGATCGAGATGCTGGTCCTCTTCTCCGACCGCGAGGAGATTGTCGAGGAAGACCTACCGCGCGCCCTGCGCGACCGGGCGAGGCTGCCGGCCGCGGGGCCGCGGGACGGCGTTTCCTTCGAGAAGGCGGTCAAGGACTTCGAGCGACGGCTCTTGACCGACGCGATCGCGCAGGCGGGCGGCGTCAAGGCGGAGGCCGCGCGGCGGCTCGGGCTCGACGCGAATCAGATCAAATACCTCTGCCGAAAGTACGGGATCTAGCCTGGGCAGTCGAATCTTGGATGAATAATTCATCCGGGTGATTAAAAATTTCTTGTTGCATGTTCTCCGCGTGAGTTCTTGTATCTCATCAAGGCCATGAGACTCAATGGCTTACAAAAACAGGCCTGCCAGCGGAGGCTGGTCCGGAGCTTGCGATGGAGTTATGCAACCTTAGAAGGAGGGTAAACGATGGGGAACGAAGTAAAGATCAAGTTGACCGACGCTCAGAAGGCCAAGATCAAGGAAGCGACGGGTCGCGATCTTCCGGAGATTCGGGTGGAGAGCTTTGGTAGCAGCCCGGCTGTTTCGACTCCCAGCGAGCCGACACGCGCCATCCACGCGACGAAGTCGACCAAGCCGATCGCGATGAAGGCGACCAAGTCGACCAAGCCGATCGCAATGAAGGCGACCAAGTCGACCAAGCCGATCGCGATGAAGGCCACGAAATCGACCAAGCCCCTCGCCTGAAACCGACGAAGTCGACGAAGTCCGTCTCGCTCGAGAGGATTTCCGGAAACGCCCCGCTTCGGCGGGGCGTTTTCTTTTCACCACCACACGACTGTCTGCGCCCAGTGCGATAGCACGCGCCAAGTGCGCCAGAGATAAGACCTCCTCCCGAGCCGGATCTTCGCCTTTCCGCCCATTCCGGGCCTGTTGGCTCCGTCCGCGTTATCGAACTCGACGACCGCTATGAAGCGTTCGGGCGTCTCGGCCGGGCGGATCGTTTCCATCGTCCCGTCGGCCGTTCGGGGTAGCGTCTCGGCGGCCGAACCGATCTGGACAATCGTTCCATGCAGGATGTGCGCGGGCCGGGCGCGAAGCTGCAGGGAGACCGGCGACCCGCGTTGCAGGTAGGACAGGAGCCGCTCGCTGACGGGGATTTCCGCCTTGAGACTCCGGCAATCGCCGATCACGGCGATGACGCTTCCCGTCTGAACAAACCGTCCGGCAAGGTCTTCGGTCCGGCGTGTCATCACCCGTCCGGCAATGAGGCTTCGGACCTGGAGCGTTTCCTGCCGCATGAGCTGTCCCCGCAGCGCCGCTTCGGTGGCCGAACCGCGCTGCTCCGAGCGAAAAACGCCTCCCGGGTCGGCGGCTTCGCGAAGCTGGCCTGCTCGCTTTCGGAGCCCCTCGCGCTCCGCAACCGTTGCGGCGACCTCGGCCTCGATCGCGGGACTGGAGAGGACCGCCACGATTTGCCCGTGCTGAACCTCGTCGCCCTCATGCGCGCGGATCTCCTGGATTGTGCCGTCGTCGGGCGCCTCCAGACGAACCTCCGTCCAGGGCTTCAAGACGACTTCCGTGTCGAACGTCCATGGCGCCCAGGGAACCGCCAGGAGGAGCAAGAGCGCGATCGCGCCGCCCAGGACGTACGGGCGTGCCCGTCGGGACATGATGAGCTCCTTTTTGTCGATGTAGACGAGACGCAAGCCTTGCAGAAAGGCCCGCACGTCTTTCCGAAACAGCCGCAACAGCGTCAGGATGAGCAGAAGAACCGCGAGCTTGGGGAAGTACTTTTCGTAGAAGTTGTAGAAGAGATGGCCGATGAACAGCATGATGAGGACGAGAAAACCCAGCGCGAGCGGCGCATAGATCAGGTAGATGCGGCGCTTGCGGCGGGAATAGACGGGGACCTCGACGTTCAATCGGAGGACGTGGCGCTTGAAGAGCAGCGAGAGGTACTCGATCGACTCCTCCCGCAGCTCCGGCAGCTCGAGCACGCTCGCAAGGGCGTAATAGCCGTCGATCTTTCGAAGGGGATTGATGTTGAAAAAGATCGACGAGATGCCCGTGTAGAGCATCATCTTGTAGGAGAGCTCGTGCAGGAGGGTATCCGGGTACGACGCCACCCACAGCAAGGTCGCGATGCAGCAGATGATCGACTCGATGTACATGCCGGCCAACATGACCCAGAGCCGATGCCACTTGCTTTCGAAGAGGAGTGAATCGCTCGTGTCGCAATAGAAGGCGGGCATGAAGTAGAGAAGAGCGGCACCGATGTCGTGGACCTCGCCGCCGTAGAACTTGGTGACGTAGCCATGTGCGAGCTCGTGGATGGCGCCGATCGACGTCAGGATGACGAAGAACTGCACCACGTCCCAGAAGGGCTTGCGCAGGAAGGCGTACAGCTCGAGGGTCTGGGCCCAGATCGTATCGAAGTGGCTCACGATGATGCCCGAAGTCATCGCCACGAGGATCAGGGAAACGATGACGGCGGGAGGCCTCCAGAGCCAGCGCACGTACTTCTGGCTCCGGTTCAGGAAGCGGTCCGGGTCGACGACCTTGAACGGGATCATGAAGATGTCGAATCCTTCCGCCTTCTGCTCGGCCTTCCAGCGGCGCATGTCCTTGATTCGGGTCAGTTGCTGGAGGCTGCGCTCCGCGACCGATCGCTCGAGCAAGTCGAGCGATCGCAGATTCTCCGCGTACTCGGGGACAAGCGAAGGTGCAATCGTCTCGTCAGGGAACATCGCCTGATAGGCGTCGCGGATCTCCGGAATCGTCCGAGTTCCGTCGAACAGTTGAATGAGGCCCCAGTTCGAGTCGTTGAAGTTGTAGTACTTGGCCCCGTCGGGATCCTTGACGACCCACTGGATTTCCCCCATCTGGACGATCCGACGCACGACGAGGGTCGACTTGAGCGCCGGCCGGTCGCCGCGCTGGCCGTGCCGAGCCGCGAGCGCTCCCGCGCTCTTCTCGAGGGATTCGGCCGAGACGAGGGCGGGCGCGCGCGCGCTCATGGAAGCAGTGGCCAGATCTTCAGCCAGAAGTAACGCAGCGGCTTTCGAAAGATGGCGGTGGCGAGCCGGCGCGTGCCCACGGAGACCTTGGCACTCCCCAGCATGCCGGCTCGCAGGGCTCCGTCGGAATTGGGAACGCGGGCTTCCGCGATCAAGAAGGTTTTCTCACCCTCCTGGCGCAGCTCGGCGCCGACCCGCTGCACTTGCCCGCGGAAGACCCGCGTCGGAAACGGGTTCATTTTGAGCGCGGCCCGATCGCCGGCGCGCACGAGTGCGGCGTCTGCCTCGGGCACGGCCACCTCCGCTGTGACGTTTTCCGGGTCGGCGACGACGGCAAACTCCGCTCCGCGGGAAAGCGCCTGGCCGACCCGCTGCTCGATGTGCGGCGTGACGATGGTGCCCGCAATCGGGGACCGCAGGAGGGTCTTGGAGAGCTGCTCCTCCCTGGACGCGAGCTTGATCTTGAGCTCCTCCCGGCGCGACCGCGCCGCGAACATCGCGGCCGCGTCGCCCTCCTGCGTGTGCTGCGCCACTTCGCTTTCGGCAATCTGGAGGGCCGATCGCGCTTCGGCGAGGCCCGCTTGATACATCTCGTCCTTGAGTGTCGCGATGACGTCTCCGGCAGCGACGCGGTCCCCTTCCCGGTGGAGGACCTCCTTGACGATTCCGTCCACGCCGGCCGTCACGGAGGCCCGTCGGCCGGGAAGCACGCGAACGGGCCCTTCCACGCGAAGCGGCCATGGGACGGCCACGAGGGCGAGCAGCGCCAGCAGCACTCCGATTCCCCAGGCCTGACGCCGGCGCTTGGGAATGTCGAGCAGCTTGCGCCGCTTGAGAAGCAGCGGCTGCCAGAAGCCCGCCAGCGGAACCTGCTGATAGAGCTGGGCGTTGCGGACGGCGACGGTCGCCTGGTTGACCAGGATCGCCAGCAGGTCACGAGTCTCCTCGTCGAAGAGCAGAGGCTCCTTGCTCTCAAAGCCGAGGGCGCCGAGCTTTCCCTCCTCGTCCTTGAGCACAAGGCCGAAGAAGGATCGCAACCCCGTCTCGCTGAAGATGGCGCGAAACTTTTCCTCGGTTTCGGGTCTGTCGGCGGTGATCTCGCCGTCAGGGGTTTGTGTGACGGCGGCGTCGGTGCCGGAGAGGAAGACCCACTGCAGGAGGTCGTCCATGCGCCGCACACCGGGATCCTGGCGATTGACCTCGGCGGCTCCGGAGATCGCCCCGAGTCGTAGCCTCCCTTTCTGAAAGATCCCGATGCCGCATCGCTCATAGGGAATCAGGGCCGCGGTCGCATTGACGACCGTCTGCATTACCCGGTCGAGATCGAGCGTCGCGGTGATCTCCCGGCTGACGGCGAGCAGCGCATCGAGCTCGGCGACCTTCTTTTCGGCCTCGTACTGGCGGGCGTTGCGATGAGCCCGAACCGCCTGGCGGCCGAGGTCGGTCAAGAGCTCCTCGTCCTCCGGAGAGAACTCGGGATTTCTTCCGCGCTTGTTGGTGAGGACGAGAGCGCCGACGACCGCGTCGTCCTCGAACAGCGGTATGCCGAGGACGGATCGGATTGGATAACCCGGCTGCTCCTGGCTCACGGGGTCGTCGTCGGGGATGCGGCTGCGGCGGATCGTCTCTCGTTCCGCGAGGAGATCTCCCACCAGGGAAGCTCCCACTGCGTCGGGCGGGTCGGCGACCTCGTAGTTTTCGTTCACCGCGGTCGCGGCGAGCGCGACCTCCTCTCCGTCCAGAAGCCAAAAAGAGGAAACCTCAGCGACTCCAAAGTCGACCGCCTTGCGGGCGACCAGCGCGTTCAACTCGCCGAGATCGATCGTCGAGCCGAAGGCTTTCGTGAGGTCGTAGAGATTGGTCAGCCGCTCGATCGCGTGGAGCATGCCGACCGTCTTGCGCTCGGCTCGGAGAGCGCGTCCGAGCGCGGGGGCGGCGTGTCGCAGAAACCCATCCAGGTGCGACAGCGTGGTCTGCGTCTGCGGCCTCCGCGCGAATACGAGGATGAGGATGCCGACGACGATGCCTTCCGCTTCGAGCGGCACCGCGATCGCGGTCTCGGTTCCGCGGGGCAGGTCCTTCAGCCCAAGATCCTCGGTGTGATCGAGTTCGGTACGCTCGAGAATGATCGGACGCCGGTCGCGCAGCAAATCGTGGGCGATTCCCGTCTCGCGCGACGCCGAGCGGCGCAGGAAGCCCTTCGTGCCGTCTCCGTGGGCACCGATGCAGAGAAAGAGAGGGTTGACCGTATCGGGCGCCCAGAGGAGGGCCCCGTCGGCACCGGTCAGCTCGGCGCTCCAGCGAGCGGCCCATCCCGAAGTCTGAGACAGGTTCTCGCAGAGCGCGAGCTCGGCTAGGGCGAAGGCCTCGGTCTGGCGCGACGGGATCTCGTCGGACATTCGATTGAAGGGTTCGAGGTTCTAGGTTCTCAGTTCCGGGCCGTTCACAACCGCAACGGGGAGCCTCGAACTTCGCACTTTTCTAGAAGCTGGAGACCGCTCTTTCGAGATCGTCGTGAATCTCGAAGACGGAGTCGAGCTTGGTCATCTCGAGGAGACGACGCACCTGCGGCCCCGCGTTCAGCAGCTTGGTCTGGCCTCCTTCTTTCTGGGAGTTCGTCATGGCGCGAACCAGGGCACCGAGGCCAGAGCTGTCGAGGAACCCCACTTCGGAAAGGTCGACGAGCAGATTGACCTTTCCCTCCTCCAGAAGCCGGGTGACCGTCTTCTTGAATGTCGCCTCGGGCTCGCCGATGACGAGATCTCCGTGGACCGACATGATTGTGACGCGGCCGTCTTCGCGAGTCGAAAGTTTCATGAAAACTGGTGAGATTATGTCGAAATCGGCGCCTGGGAGCTAGGAGAGTCGGTCGGGGAGAAAATGAGTCCGATGCCCGGTGCGAAAAGCGGCATTTCGGGTGAATTTTCCCGTCCGGATCCGCTGGACGCAGAGAGCCGGCGTCTGGAAGAGGACGGAAAACGCCATAAGAACTGGAAGCGCTGGGGGCCCTATCTCGCCGAGCGCGCCTGGGGGACGGTACGAGAGGACTACAGCCGCGACGGATCCGCCTGGGACTACTTTCCTCATCACCAGGCGCCCTCGAAGACCTATCGCTGGAACGAGGATGGGATCGCCGGCATCTGCGACCGGCACCAGTTCATCTGCTTCGCCCTCTCCTTCTGGAACGGCCGCGACCCGATTTTGAAGGAGCGGCTGTTCGGCCTCTCGGGACCCGATGGCAATCACGGCGAGGACGTCAAGGAACAGTATTTCTATCTGGACTCGACTCCGACCCACTCCTACATGAAGTGTCTCTACAAGTATCCTCAAGCCGAGTTTCCTTACTCGCATCTGGTGGAGGAAAGCCGGCGGCGCGGTCGCGGAGCGCCCGAGTTCGAGATTCTCGATTCCGGCGTCTTCGACGAGGACCGCTACTTCGACGTCTTCGTCGAGTACGCGAAGGCGAGTCCGAACGATATCGCAATCGCGATCGAAGTTTTCAACCGCGGGCCCGAGCCGGCGACGCTGCATCTGTTGCCGACGATCTGGTACCGCAACGTCTGGTCCTGGGGTCAGGGGGCGCGGCGCCCGCGATTGTGGGCCGCGGCGGCGCCGGCCGGACGGTGGGCGATGGCGATCGAACAGGACTACTACGGCAAGCTCTGGCTCCACGGCGAGGGATCCCCGGAGCTGTTGTTCACCGAGAACGAGACGAACTTGCAGAGACTCTATGGCGTGGAGAACGACTCGCGCTTCGTCAAGGACGCGTTCCACGACTACGTCATCGGCGGCAAGAAGGAGGCGGTCAATCCGGACCGGCGGGGCTCCAAGGCGGCCGCGCACTATCGGCTTTCGCTTCCGCCGCGGGGGAGCGCGCGAGTGCGCCTGCGCCTGACGGATCAGCCGCTTGCGGACAGCGGCGGGGCTGCCGGCGCGGCGAGCGCGGCGGCGGATCCTCTCGGCTCGGGATTCGAGGAGACGATCGCGGCGAGGCTCGCCGAGGCGGACGAGTTCTACCGAGCACAGGCGCCTCCCGACATCTCCGACGACGCATGCTCGGTCCAGCGCCAGGCCTTCGCGGGACTCCTCTGGTCCAAACAGTTCTACTACTACGACGTCGCGCGCTGGCTCCGCGGCGATCCGGGCCAGCCTCCTCCTCCCCCCGAGCGGCTCGAAGGCCGAAACCACGAGTGGACGCACCTTTACAACTCCGACGTCGTCTCGATGCCGGACAAATGGGAGTACCCGTGGTACGCCTCCTGGGACCTCGCGTTTCACTGCATTCCGCTCGCGACGATCGATCCGGACTTCGCCAAACAGCAGCTCGTTCTGCTGCTTCGCGAGTGGTACATGCATCCCAATGGGCAGCTCCCCGCTTACGAGTGGGCGTTCGACGACGTCAACCCGCCCGTCCACGCCTGGGCCGCCTGGCGCGTCTACAAGATCGAAGCCCGGCGAAAGGGCCGAGCCGACCGGCGCTTTCTCGAGCGGGTCTTTCACAAGCTGCTCCTGAACTTTACCTGGTGGGTCAACCGCAAGGACGCCGCCGGGCGGAACGTGTTCCAGGGAGGTTTCCTCGGGCTCGACAACATCGGCGTCTTCGATCGCAGCAAACCCCTTCCGACCGGGGGCTACATCGAACAGTCCGACGGCACGAGCTGGATGGGGATGTACTGCCTGAACATGCTCGCGATGGCTCTCGAGCTCGCGCGCGAAGATCCGGCCTACGAGGACGTCGCGTCGAAGTTCTTCGAGCATTTCGTCTACATCTGCCGGGCGATGAATGAAATCGGCCCGAGGGGAATCGAGCTGTGGAGCGAGCAGGACGGATTCTTCTACGACGTCCTGCACCTGCCCGACGGGCGCCACTTTCCGATGAAGATCCGGTCGATGGTGGGGCTGATTCCGCTCTTCGCCGTCGAGACCCTCGAGTCGGACATGGTCGACCGGCTGCCCGGTTTCAAGCGCCGCATGCAATGGTTCATGGAAAATCGTCCCGACTTCGCGGTACACGTCGAGACCCAGACGGGGGATTCCGGCGTCCGCCGTTTCCTTTCGCTCGCCAACCCGGAGCGCCTTCGCTCGATTCTCCGCTACATGCTGGACGAGTCGGAATTCCTGTCGCCTCACGGCATCCGGGCTCTCTCGCGGTATCACCGGGAGCATCCCTACACGCTCGAAGTCGCGGGCCGGCAGTATCGAGTGGACTACGAGCCTGCGGAGTCGACGACGGGAGTCTTCGGCGGAAACTCCAACTGGCGAGGGCCCGTGTGGTTTCCGCCGAACTACCTCATCATCGAGTCGCTTCAGAAGTTCCACTATTTCCTCGGGGATGCATACAAGGTCGAGTTCCCGACCGGTTCCGGCAACGTCTGCTCGCTTTGGGACGTCGCTGCCGAGCTGTCGCGGCGGCTGACCCATTTGTTTCTGCGCGACGAGAACGGCCGGCGTTCGGTCAACGGAGAGAATGAGAAGCTTCAGAAGGACCCCCACTTTCGCGACTACGTTCTTTTCTACGAGTACTTCAACGGAGACAATGGAGCGGGCCTCGGCGCGTCGCACCAGACGGGATGGACAGGGCTCGTGGCGAAGCTGATTCAACAGAGCGGCGAATGAAACGATAGTCAAGAGTTAAGAGTTGAGTAAACGGAGGCCGTGAAGGAAAGCCCCCGTTTAGAAAATTTCCGGTCGCCTGGTCGCGGAGCGACCGCCGCGGCCAGTTCGGTCCAACCAAGGAGGAAGAGTTTTGCGAACTACGAATCGTTCCATGGTCAGCCTGGCATTTCTGATCGTTTGCGGCGGAGCACTCGGTCAACAGCCGGCACCTGCGCCTGAAGTCGTCGCGATCAAGGCCGCCCGCTTCTTCGACGGGCGTTCGGACTCCGTCACGAACGGAGCGGTCGTGATCGTGAAGGGCTCGCGGATCGATGCGGTCGGTTCGGATCTGCCGATTCCGCCGGGTGCGCGTGTGGTCGACCTCGGCGACGCGACGATCCTTCCCGGTTTCATCGACGCGCACGTGCATCTGACTGAGGAAGGCTCGGACAACTGGTTTCGCGACAGGTTCGAGAACATGATGCGTTTTCCGGCGGAGCAGGCCCACTATGCCGCGCTCTATGCGAGGAGGACGCTCGAGGCGGGCTTTACGACGGTGCGCAATGTCGGTGCGGACGACTACGTGGATGTGGGTCTGCGCAACGCGATCAACGCGGGCGTGGTGCCCGGTCCGCGGATGCTCGTCGCGGTGCACGCGATCGGCACGACCGGTGGGCATGGCGATGGGCTTCCGATTCCGCCGGAGCGCCGCAAGCTCAGCGGCCCCCTGGAAGGGGTCTGCAACGGAGCGGAGGAGTGCCGCGCCGCGGTGCGCTATCAGATCAAGTACGGCGCCGACGTGATCAAGTGCATGCCGTCGGGCGGCGTGCTGTCCCTGTCCGATCCCCTCGAAGCGCCGGAGATGACCCAGGAAGAAGTCGACGCGGTCGTGGCGGAATCGCACCGGTGGGGAAGGAAAGTCGCCGCGCACATTCACGGCGACGAAGCGGGAAAGGCCGCGATTCGAGCCGGGGTCGATTCGATCGAGCACGGCTCCTTCCTGAAGCCCGACACCCTGGCCCAGATGAAAGCGAAAGGGATCTACCTCGTGCCGACTCTTCTGGCCGGCGAAACGGTCGGGCCCAAGGCGGCAAAATTTCCCCCATCGATCGCGGTCAAGGCGAAGGCCGCGTTTGCAGCGCGGACCGAGATGTTCAAGAACGCACTGAAGACCGGGGTCCGCATCGCCTTCGGCACCGATTCCGCCGTGTCGCCGCACGGCCAGAACGCGCTGGAGTTTGGCCTCGAGGTGAGCCTCGGCATGACGCCCGCGGCGGCGCTGCGGTCGGCGACGAGCTCCGCCGCGGAGCTGCTGGGAATGGCCGGCGAGATCGGCACCATCGAAAAGGGAAAGCTCGCGGACATCGTCGCGGTGCCCGGCAATCCTCTATCCGACATTCATCAGACCGAGCACGTCGTCTTCGTCATGAAGGATGGAAAGATTTACAAGAAATGAGGAGCAAGGAGCGAGAAGCAAGAAGCAAGAAGAAGGCGACTCTAAAGGGAGTCGAGAAACGC
>DATDNV010000490.1:0-2541 GCA_036518075.1 Thermoanaerobaculia bacterium | reverse complement strand
CTTCTTTCAGATCGACATCGACACCTCCACCCTCGTGGATCTCTCCCGCCCGACCCTCGACGAACAGCAGCGGGAGAACTCCGAGCTCTGCGCTCACTTTACGCGGTTCATTCGCGAGCGGCAGCCTCGCTCGATGCCGATATCGATCGGGGGCGAGATCGGTGAGGTGGGCAAGGAGAACTCGACCCCGGAAGAGCTGCGCGCGTTCATGGGCGGCTACCAGCGCGCGCTCGGTCCCGATGTCCTGGGAATCGCCAAGGTCTCGATTCAGACCGGTTCCTCCCACGGCGGCATCGTCGGACCCGACGGCACGGTCGAGCGCGTCGCGATCGACTTCGAGACGATGAAGCGGATCTCGAAAGTGGCGCGCGAGGAGTACGGCATGGCCGGGGCGGTGCAGCACGGGGCCTCGACCCTCCCGCCCGAGCTCTTCGGCCACTTCCCGGATCACGATTGCGCTGAGATCCATCTCGCGACCGATTTTCAAAATATGGTGTTCGAACACCCGGCCCTGCCGCTGCCTTTGAAACGAGAGGCCGAGCGCTGGGTCTTCGACCATTTCGGCGACCAGAGGAAGCGCGGCGAGACGGAGAACCAGTTTCTCTACAAGAACCGCAAGCAGGCGGTGGGTCCGTTCAAGGAGCAGTTCTGGAATCTTCCCGCCGGGACCCGGGAGGCAATCGGCGCCTCTCTCGAAAAGAGATTTCATTTCCTTTTCGAGACGCTGCGCATCGGAGGCAGCCGCGAAATCGTCGCGCGTCACGTCCATCCAGTGAGCGTCTTCTACGCCGAAGCCGTCGGCACCGGTGCTCGCGCCGGATATGTCCGCGACGACGAAGCCGGCGACTGACGGACACGTCAACTCTGCTGAGCGTGACGAATTGAAGCCCCGCGCGAGAAAATCTCCGGTCCCGATGAAGCCGCGCTCGAGCAATTCGAAAACCCGTAAAGGCCGAAGCCTGCCGGCCACGATGCGGGCCGTCGTCAAGACGCAGGCGGCTCCTGGACCGAAGGCGACGGAGGTGCGAACCGTCCCGGTTCCGGTGCCGGGGCAGGCCGAGGTCCTGCTCAAAGTCCTCGCGACGGCGGTCTGCGGATCCGACAAACACATCTACCAGTGGGATCCGTCGATGGCCGGGATGGTCCAGCCGCCGCGGATCTACGGACACGAGTTCTGCGGCGAGATCATCGCGTTCGGGCCGGGAGGCAAACGGCCGCACCTCGAGGAGGGCATGTACGTCTCCGCGGAGATGCATGTGACCTGTGGCCATTGCCGGCCTTGCGCGACGGGCCAGCGGCACATCTGTGAGAACACGAGGATTCTCGGCGTCCACGGCGACGGCTGCTTCGCCCAGTACGTCGTCGTGCCGGCTTTCAACGTCGTCCCGATCGACCGCAAAGTAGTGCCGATTCGCGTCGGGGCGTTCCTCGACGCCCTGGGAAACGCGGTTCATACGACCCAGGTGGCCGATCTCTCGGGCCGGTCGGTGGCGGTCCTCGGATACGGACCGATCGGAGCCATGTGCGCGGAGATCGCGCGAATGTCCGGCGCGTCGCACATCGCCATCACCGAAGTGAATCCCCAGGCGGCCGCGCACGCCCGCGAGTGGGCGAGGAGCCGCGGTCTCCGCCACGTCTCGGTGATCGAGCTCGCCCGAACGAAGGACCCGATCGGCAGTGTTCGCGACGCCACCGGGGGAGGGGCCGACGTCGTGCTGGAGCTCTCCGGCGCGGAGGCTTCGATCAATCTGGGGCTTGCCGCCGCTCGGCGGGGAGCGACGGTCTCCCTGCTCGGGCTACCACGGGAGAAGGCGATCACGATTCGCGACTACACCAACGATCTGATCTTCAAGGGGTTGGTTCTTCATGCCGTCATCGGGCGGCGCATTTTCGAGACCTGGATCAAGATGCTCGACCTCTTGCGCGCGGGCTTGAGCGTCGAGCACCTGGTCACCAACGAGTTCGAAGGACTCGACGATTTTCACGACGCGATTCGGCTTCTCGACGATCGCAGCGCGATGAAAGTGGTCTTTTACCCGAACGGAAAGCCCAAATGAATTCGAGATTCAAATCTCAAGACTCCCAATTCACGCGCCTCCCGATCTTGAATTTTTGAAATTTTGATTTGGGAATGATCTAGTTTCACCCATGCCGACCAACCGCCCCCCCAAGCCCGACGCGAACGTGGAGACGACCGAACGGCGTATCGCCGAATTCGCGCTCGAGGAGTCTCGGCTCTCGAACCTGGCCTACCGGTTTCAGCTGGTTCCACGTGAGCGCGTCTGGAAGAACTGGGAGCGGACGGAGTTCGAGCCAAACCATTTCCGCGTCGCCGGACTCGTCGGCGTTTCCCTTCATCGGGACGAGAGCGAGCGGGCCCACCGCACCGCGTCGCGCGCACTCGAGGATCTCGATCACATCCTCTTCTTCGTCGAAGACCCGGCGCAATCGGTCATCATCAAGAACCCCGGCGGCACTTCCGAGATCATCAATCGTCCGACTCTCTGCGCGGAGATCATGGCGAGAGACGAAGGCGCGTTC
>DATDNV010000489.1:0-2769 GCA_036518075.1 Thermoanaerobaculia bacterium | reverse complement strand
GATGAGCGACTTGCCGACGAGAAGGCTGATCAGCGCCGCGCCCGCCACCTGACCTTTCAGCAACCCGTGGATCGTGTCGTAGCCGACGCCCAGAATCGTCGGGTTCCAGAGGCCGCCGAGACCGACGAAGATTCCGCCGATCGCCGGCCACCACATCCAGTGGATGGGAAGCTTTCCGAACAGGTCTTCGAACCCGTAGACCATCACCGTCAGGAGGGCCGAGGCGAAACCGGCCACGACGCCCACCGGAACCGCGAGTCCGATCACGCTGATCGGCGGAGCGGCATGGGGCGCCACCGGAAAGATCGGCCCCGCGCCCAGGAGCGGAATCCGGACGATCGCGGCCACCGCCGCCGCCAGCGTCACCGGAATGAAACTGCGAGGCTTCCATTCGAATAGAAGGAGCTCGACGGCGAGCAGGACCGCGGCGACGGGCGTGGCAAAGACCGCCGACATGCCCGCCGCGGCGCCGGCGACGAGGAGCGTCTTTCTTTCCGCGGGCGAGAGATGGAAGAACTGGGCAAAAAGGGAACCGAACGCTCCTCCCGTCATGATGATCGGTCCTTCCGCTCCGAATGGACCTCCGGTTCCGATCGAGACGGCCGAGGAGACCGGCTTCAAAACCGCAACTCTCGCCTCGATGCGGCTGCGCCCGATGAGAATCGCTTCCAATGCCTCGGGGATGCCGTGTCCGCGGATCTTGGGCGAGCCCCAGCGGGCCATCGCGCCGATGACGAGTCCGCCGACGACGGGAACGGCGACGCTCCACACGCCGAGCGCGTTTCCCGCCGGCGACACGAACCGGGAGGAGAACCGGCCGTAGTAGGCGAGATTCGTGATGACAGCGATCAGCCAGATCAGCGCATCGGCGACGAGCGCGCCCACGGCGCCGATGCCGATGGCCGCGGCGGAGAGAACGAGAACACGCCGATCGGTGGAGTAGTCAGCGAGTCGATCTGCGCGCGGTGTGCTCAATCAGTCGCTTGCGCCGACGAGGACGGCGTCTGTCTTCCTTGCCGCCTCGAAACGAGCGGCGACGTCCTTCCAATCCCAAACGTTCCAGACCGCTTCGAAGAACTCGGTCTTGCGGTTCTGATACTGCAGATAGAAGGCGTGTTCCCACGCGTCGAGGACGAGCAGCGGCGTCCCGGCCTGCGTGATGTTCCCTTGATGGTCGTAGATCTGCGCCGTGACGAGGCGTCCACCCACCGGCTCCCACATGAGGGCGGCCCAGCCGGAACCCATGATCGATCCGGCGGCGGCCGTCATCTGTTTGCGAAACGTCTCGAAGCTGCCGAAATCTCTCTGGATGGCCTCGGCGAGATCGCCGGTGGGGCGATCATCCGCCTTGGGCTCCATGTTCTTCCAGAAGAGTGAGTGCAGCACGTGCCCCGAGACGTTGAACGCGAGTTTTTTCTCCAGAGCCCCGAGCGAATCGAAGTTGCCCTTGGACCGGGCCTCGGCCAGCTTCTCGAGCGTCTCGTTCGCGCCCTTCACGTAGGCGCCGTGGTGCTTGTCGTGATGCAGCTCCATGATTTTTCCGGAGATGAACGGCTCGAGCGCGCCGTAGTCGTATTCGAGATCGGGAAGCTTGTAGGTGGCCATCGGGAGTCTCCTTTCAACCTGTGGGAACGCGAATCGAGAGCGGGCGAGGCATCGCCGCGCCGAGCTCCGCCAATCCTCGATAGTGTTCCAGCACGAGGCGTGCCAGGAGCCGAGTTCCGTTTCGCGTCAGCTGGACACGGACACGGCGGCCGTCATCGGAGTCGCGCTGCCGGCGCACGAGGCCCGATCGCGTGCAGCGGTCGATCAAGCCGACGGCGCTCTGGTGCCGGATTTGGAGCCGCTCCGCGAGATCGGCCACCGAGGGGCCGGGAGCCGGGAAGTCCTTGACGAAAAGAAGCAGCTGATACTGGCCCGGCGACACCCGGGCCTCGCGGGCGGCGTTTTCGGAGAACCGGAGGAACTTGCGCAGCGCATAGCGGAAGCGGGCGAGATTACGGTAATGCCCGTCCTGGAGGGCCGGCGGTCGATCCGGCCCGTTCTTGCGGCGGCTGGCCATGGACACCGAATATATCGTGTTACGATATATATGCCAAGGCCAAACTGCCTCTTTCGAAGGCAAGGAGAACGAAAATGACCAAGTTCCACCCCCTCTTGCCCCGAGCCGCGTCTCTCATCGCCGCCGCCGCCCTCGTACTGCTCGCCGCCTGCGCCAAGAAACCGCCTGCGACAGCCGCCAGCAATGCGCCGCCCGAAACATCCAGGCAGGAGACGCGCGTCGCCGCGCCGCCGAGCTCCACTCCTGCGTCGCAGGCGCCCGACCTGCTCTCACAGGATCTGCAGCAGCTGAATGCGCACGGCTACCTCCAGGACGCCTTCTTCGACTACGACCGGTCGGAGCTTCGCGAAGACGCCCGCACGACTCTGGCGAAAGACGCGGACTGGCTGAAGAAATATCCAAGCACGAAGCTCCTGATCGAAGGCCACTGCGACGAGCGGGGGACCGAGGAGTACAACCTCGCACTCGGAGATCGCCGGGCGAACGCGACGAAGGAGTATCTCGCAGCGCTCGGGATCAACGACTCCCGTGTCCAGACCGTCTCCTTTGGAAAGGACAAGCCCTTCTGCACGGCCGAAAACGATCCCTGCTTTCAGGAGAATCGGCGCGCGCACTTCCTCATCACGGGCAAGTAGTTGTAGTTATCCGCGAGGCCGCTCGACTGGGCCGCCACGGTCGCTGCGCGACCGGGCGGCCAAAACTGTTCT
>DATDNV010000488.1:0-3496 GCA_036518075.1 Thermoanaerobaculia bacterium | reverse complement strand
CGCTCCCGGCTCTTACAACCTGACGGGCATCCTCCAGAACGGTTACCGCGACGACTAGAGGCTCGCTCGCGGACATGGCGTCCGAACCGGCCCGCTGCGCGAGCATCTGAACCGGCCCGCTTTGCGGGCCAATTAACTTTTCTAAACCAGAGCCCGACAGCCGAACCGAGCTCGTTCAAGAAGATTTTCGGCGCTGCTCGCATGGCGACCGCCCGGCGCCGATGGTTCCGTCCGAGGCCCCGCTGCGAGAGAAGCCCGCGGCTCGCGGCGTGGGGCTGAGAGGAGGGATCGACATCGTCTTAGAATCGGTACTCGCACCGAAATCACCAGCGCGCGGAGGATCACGATGAAAAGACTCTTTCTGGCCGCGGCGTCCTCGACTCTCATGTGCGGCGCGCTTCTCTTCGCCGCGGAAGACGAGATCGCTCCGAACGAGAACCTGGTCGTCGAAGGAATCCCGCGGATTCCGGCTTCGATCGCCGAAGCGACACGCCCCTACTCCGAAGTCCGAACGGCCAGCTTCGCCAGCTGGCATCCGACCCGCCGCGAGATGCTGATCACGACGCGATTCGCCGACACGAGCCAGGTGCACCGCGTTGCTCAGCCGGGCGGCGACCGCAAGCAGCTCACATTCTTTTCGGAGCGAGTCGCCAGCGCCTCCTACCAGCCTACCCGCGGCGACTACTTCGTTTTTCTCAAGGACGTTGGCGGGGGAGAGTTCTTCCAGATCTATCGCGACGACGTGGCCACCGGCGCGGTGACCCTGTTGACCGACGGGAAATCGCGCAATCTGTTCGGATCCTGGTCCCGGCGCGGCGACCGCATCGCCTACACGTCCACGCGTCGCAACGGCACGGACACCGATTGCTACGTCCAGAACCCCTCCGACCCGAAGAGCGACCGGCGTTTGGCGGAGCTTTCGGGAGGCGGCTGGGTCCCCGCGGACTGGTCGCCCGACGATCGTCAGATCGTGCTGCTCGAAGGGATCTCCGTCAATGAGACCTACCTCTGGCTGCTCGACGTGGCCTCGGGCCAGAAAAGGCTTCTGACGCCGAAGGGCGGTCCGGAAAAGGTCGCCTATGGCGAAGCCGAGTTCGCTCCCGACGGAAAATCCCTCTACGTCACTTCCGACAGGGGCAGCGAATTCCGCCGGCTCGCTCGACTCGATCTGGCGACCGGCCGCGAGACGCCCCTGTCCTCGCACATTCCCTGGGACGTCGATCGCTTCGATCTCTCGGAAGACGGGAAACGGGTCGCGTTCACGACGAATGAAGAGGGCGCGGACGTTCTCCGCATTCTCGATACAAACACCGGCAAGGAGACGAAGGTGCCCGGACTGTCGCTGGGAACGATCCAGTCGCTTCGATGGCACAAGAACGGGCGAGACCTGGCCTTCGGATTCTCGAGTGCGCGGTCCCCGGCCGACGTGTACTCCTACGATGCCGAAACGGGCAAGGTCGAGCGCTGGACAGAGAGCGAGACCGGAGGGCTCAATCCCGACGGCTTCTCCGAGCCGGAGCTCGTTCGCTGGAAGAGCTTCGACGGAAAGACGATTTCCGGGTTTCTCTACGAGCCGCCGGCGCGCTTCTCGGGCAAGCGGCCCGTCGTCATCAATATCCACGGCGGGCCCGAAGGGCAATCGCGCCCGGGATTCATCGCCCGGAACAACTATTTCGTCAACGAGCTCGGGGCTGCGATCATCTATCCCAACGTGCGGGGCTCGACCGGCTTCGGCAAGACGTTCGTGAAGCTCGACAACGGAGTCCTTCGGGAAGATTCGGTCAAAGACATCGGCGCGCTGATCGACTGGATCCGGACGCGCCCCGACCTCGACTCGGACCGCATCATGGTGACCGGCGGCAGCTACGGTGGATTCATGACGCTCGCGTCGGCAGTCGCCTACAACGACCGGCTTCGCTGCTCGCTCGACGTGGTCGGCATTTCCAACTTCGTGACGTTTCTGGAGCACACCGAGTCTTATCGGCGCGACCTGCGGCGCGTGGAGTACGGCGACGAGCGAGACCCGAAGATGCGTGAGTTTCTCAACCGAATATCGCCGATGACGAACGCCGCGAAGATCACCAAGCCGCTCTTCGTCGTCGCGGGCGGTAACGACCCGCGAGTTCCGCGCACCGAATCGGAACAAATGGTCGCCACGATTCGGAAGAACGGCGGCGTCGTCTGGTACTTGATGGCGAAGGATGAAGGACATGGATTCGCGAAAAAGCGCAACCAGGACTTCCAGTTCTACGCCACGGTCCTCTTCATGAGAGAGAACCTGCTGAACTAGCCGCCGGAAGAGTCCTGGCCCGTCTCGCTCGGGCTGGCGGCGTCCGGCCAGAAAGGGCGGTGCTGCTCCAAGACCCGATTCAGAATCCTCTCGGCGATCGGGTGCGGGGAACCCGGGCGGGCCGGCTCCGGGTCCTCTCCGAGCAGCACTTGGGCGCAGGCGCTGGACGACCGGCGGATCGCGTCGAGGTGGTAGCCGCCCTCCAAAGCCAGGACGAGACGGCCCTTCGCCAGGCTCCGCAGCCGGCCGGTCATCTGCGCGTAGCCGCCCGGTGTGACGCGCATCTGTCCGATCAGATCGCCCTGCGCCGCGTCGAATCCGCAGGAGACGAGCACCAGATCGGGATCAAAACGCCCCGCGAGCGGCATCAGGACTCGATCGAAGGCCTCGAGGTATTCCGAGTCGCCCATTCCGGCCGGCCAGGGCACGTTGATCGTGCGTCCGCGCGCGCTCGGACCTCCCGTTTCCTCGATCGAGCCGGTGCCCGGATAAAACGGATACTGGTGGGTCGAAAAATACAGCACGCGGGGATCGTCCCAGAAGGTGTTTTGGGTGCCGTTGCCATGATGCACGTCCCAGTCGACGATGAGGATCCGCGAGGCGCCGGCTTTGCGAGCAGCGGCGGCGGCGATCGCGACGTTGTTGTAGAGACAGAACCCCATGGCCTGATCCGCCTCGGCGTGATGTCCCGGAGGGCGAAGCAGCGCGAATCCGTTCGTTAGCTCTCCCTTCCAGACCGCCAGAGTGAGATCGATCAGGCCGCCCGCGGCAAGCCGCGCCGCTTCGGAGGAGGCGCGCGCCGCATAGGTGTCGGGATCGATCTGCGTGAAATCGCGATCGGCGGTCGCGTCGATCCGCCGGATGTGGTCGGCCGTATGGATCGCCTTCAACTCTTGATCCGAGGCGGGGCGCGCCGCCACGCGCTCGCAGAGCGTGAAGAGGCCTTCCTTCTCGAGGCCCCAGCGGATCGCGGCCAGGCGGCCCGGATTCTCGGGGTGCTCGTAGGGAGCGTGGTGTTCGAGGAACCGCTCGTCGTAAACGAGGCCGGTCGTCATGATGAGTTCCCGTTTCTCGTCCGATTCCAGACTGGAGGGGAGAGGACGCTCACGTCGTCAATCAATGCCTCACCTTCGATCCCAGTTCCTGAACGACTCCCGCCGCGATTGCGGGACTTCGCGTACAGGTCGGCTCGTGGAGGAGGCAATC
>DATDNV010000487.1:0-2058 GCA_036518075.1 Thermoanaerobaculia bacterium | reverse complement strand
ATCCCGGAGAGGTCGAGCGAGGAGATCTCGTCGATCGTGGCGAGAAAGTCGTTTCGGTTGGAGACGAGAAACGATCCGAGCAGCTCCGCGTCCATCCGCGGATCGCGAGCGAGGCCGGCTGGATTGGTCCACACCGCCGTTCCGTCGTCGGCCACCGCCGTCGCGGCCCCCGCCATCCCGGCCAGACGCGCGCCCACGATGGGGGCCTGTGCGGCGAGAGGGACGGAGAAAACGACCGCGAGAAGCGCCGCGGCCACGACCGGGACTCGAGAGGTACCTAAAGTCAACGAAATGATGTTAGCAGCTCGGACAGAAGGCTCTAAGCGCCAGGTGACAGGCGGCGCAGGCGGTCGCTTCGCGACCGGCGCCGCGAAATTTTCTACACGAGAGCAGCAACTGCGCCTGCGATCATGCCATCGTCTGCCCGGACAGCCTCTCGAGAATTGCGATCGGCGCTTTCTGCGGAAGCAGCAGCGACTCACGCGCGATCAGAAACGTCTGCTCGAGCGCGTACTGGCCGGAGAGAACCGAATGGCTCACCATGTCGGTGAACACCATCCAGCTCGAGCCGGGAGGAAACGAGAGGCGCTGCGCCCGCGCGTTCTCCTGATAGTCGTCGCTCTCCTTCAGAAAATTGTGAAAGCGATGCATGAACTCGTCGTACGGAGGCCTCGGGGTCACGGGAAGGCCGGCCGAGGCCGCGGCGTCCATCAGCTTTCGCCCGAGCCCGGGGCGCGTGACCTTTTCGAGCAGGCCGGAAGGCACGGCAAAGCGCTCCGCGAGCTCCTCGAACGTCTCGCCCGTCCGCCAGACGCGGTCTGCTTCCGGGTTGATGTTGGCAAACACGCGGAAGATCCGATCGCCCGAGGTCGGCCGCGTCGGGAAGGAATCCACGTGCAGGAGGTCGTTGCGGGCATGGCGCGAGAGCGGCCGGCCCGCCTCCTCCTGCGGCCGGAAGCTCGCGTAGTCGATCTTCCAGCGGCCGGCGTACCGGGGCAGGAGCTCTCCCGTGAAACGCACGGCGCTTTCCGAGAAGCGGCGCAGAATCTCCCGGAGCCTCTCGAGTTCCTCGCGGCTGCTGTGGATGACGCCCGACACGCGGTCGCTCTCGGGCCGGTACGCGATGTTCTTGTGGTAGACCGCGCCGGTCTGCCTCCGCTCGAGAAGGAAGCGCCGATCTTCCGCGGGAAGCTCGAAGGGAATCCGCCGGAAGAAGAGCACGTGCCCTTCCTCCAGGGTCCGGCAGCAATCCTCCTCCCGCGCCCGGCTCTCCCGAGCGAGACTCTCGATGTCGACGATGCCCATCGCGAGCCAAGTGTAGCGCGGCGTGCTCGATGCCGCGGCCGCCGGCGGACGGGGCTTCAGCCTTCCCAAAAGCCGACGACGCGCGCGAAACGGCCGTCCGGCGCGAGGTCGTAGACGTTGGTGCCGCGTCCGACCGGGTCGCCGCCCGCGCGCTTCGCCGTCCATCGCGCGATCGCCGTTCCATGGGAAAGGAGAACTTCTCCATCGCGTCTCAAGATCACTCCGGGCATGAAGCGCTGAATCGCATCGAGGTTCGCGAGAAGATCCTCGATCCCCTCCGTCGCGCTGTGGGCGTCACGGAAGAGGACTCCCGGAAGGGCGCTGGACTCCAGAAGCCGCCTCCGCTTCTCCGCGTCGGCCTCGCCCCACGCGGCGAGCCAGGCGTCGACGCGCTCCAGCGCGCCCGCGCGACCGTCGTCGGCGACCGCTCTGGAGAAGAGCGCCAGCTGGTAGCGCCAGCCCTGCACGTGGGCGTCGCGGATCTTGGCGCTCGAGAAGGCATGGCGAAGCTGGAGGACGGTGCCCTCGGGGATGGCATCGAGCACGATCGTGACGAGCGAGCCGTCGGCCGGCACGCCGCTCGCGTAGCGGTAGGTGAACGCGATGCGGCGGGGAGGATCGATTTCGACGATCTCGCCCTGGACACGGGTGCCGTCGGGATATCGGATGGCGACCTCGCCTCCCTCCCGCGGGTCGATCCGGGAGCCCTCGCCCCACCAGCGGGCAAATCGCTCCGGATCGGTAAAGAAACGA
>DATDNV010000486.1:0-2587 GCA_036518075.1 Thermoanaerobaculia bacterium | reverse complement strand
GACTACATCACGCCGATGCCCCTCGTCGCTTCCAGTCACGACACGACGAGCAAGACCATCATCGGCGGGGTCATCATCCCGGCAGGACAGACCGGCGACCAGGATCTCAACCAGGCGATCGACGCGCTCTTCAACCATCCCAACGTCGGGCCTTATCTGGCGACGCAGCTGATTCACAGCCTCGTCACCAGCAATCCCACGCCGGCCTACGTCGCACGCGTCGCATCCGCGTTCAACGACAACGGCGTCGGCGTCCGCGGGGACCTGCGGGCCGTCGTCGAGGCAATTCTGCTTGACCCCGAGGCGCGAGGCGACGTCAAGAGCGCCCCCGAATACGGACACCTGAAGGAGCCGGTGCTCTACATCACCAACCTACTGCGCGCTCTCGATGCCAAGTCGGCCGATCTCACGGCGCCGAGCGATGGCTATCTGAGTCCACAGGCGCAGTCGATGAATCAGAACCTGTTCCGGCCGAATACGGTCTTCAGCTACTACCCGGCGGATTTCGTGGCTCCCGGCACGTCGCTTCTGGGACCCGAATTCGGAATATTCGGAGCGAACGAGGCGCTGCGAAAGGCCAACGTTGCGAACACGCTCATCTTCACCGGCATCCCCGTTTCCACGAACTCGCCGGCGGGAACGGCGCTCGATTTCACGCCGTACCTGTCTCTGGCAGGCAGCCCGGCGTCGATCGTTTCGCAGCTCAACCAGCTGATGATGCACGGCACGATGTCGGCAGCGATGCAGACGAGCATCGTCAATGCGGCCAACGCGGTATCGCTGACCAACGCGCTCTTGCGGGTACAAACGATCGTCTACCTGATTGCGACGTCGTCGCAATACCAGATCCAGAGGTGAGCAACATGGATCCAAACCGACGCGAGTTTTTCAAGCGCACCGGATGCGCCGCGCTCGGTATGGCGGCGTTGAACGCAGGCCTTCACAAGTTCGGATTGATCGCCGCTCTGGCTGAGCAGGCCGCGGTGACGAACTACCGGGCGCTGGTCTGCATCTTCATGGGCGGAGGCAACGACTCCAACAACATGGTCATTCCGCTCGACACCACCGGTTGGATGAACTATTCGAACGCCCGCAGCGCGGCGGGTCTGGCGTTGAACCAAAATAGCCTTCTCAAGATCAAGCCCACCTCCATCGGTACGACTTTCGGCCTTCACCCGAACCTCCCCGGGCTGTTCAATCTCTGGAAGCTGGGAAAGCTGGCGGTCGTCACCAACGTCGGACCCATGATCCAGCCGATCACTCAGGCACAGTACAAATCCAATGTCGGCCGGCCCTATCAGCTGTTCTCTCACTCCGACCAGGTCGCGCAATGGCAGAACTCACGCGCTGACAAGGTCGTGAATATCGGCTGGGGCGGCCGGGTGGGCGACTTCGCGAAGAGCTTCAATACGGGAAGCACCTTTCCGATCGTGACCTCGATCGCGGGACAGACTCTCTTCGCGATCGGTCAGGTCACACGGCCGCTCTCGATCCCCACCGGCAATTTGACTCAGGCTCTCGTCCTGTCCGGTTTCAACACCACGCCGGCCTCGCTCGCCCGCAAGAGCTCGATGGACTACCTGCGAACGATCGATGCACAGCTCGATCTCGTCTCGGCCGCGAGCAGCACGACGCAGCAGGGGGTCGACATCGGCGCCGACTTCGGCGTGGATCCCACGTTGAACACCGTCTTTCCGAATACGGGAATCGGCAACGAGCTGAAGCAGATCGCCAAGATCATGAAGCTCAATCTGACCGGTGCTTCGATCAATCTGAATCGCCAGATCTTTTTCGCGTCGATCGGAGGATTCGACACGCATCAGGGTCAGATCAATACCCAGTCGACCCTTCTCTCTCAGCTCGACGCAGCGATGAGCGCCTTCTATAACGCGACCGTCGAGCTGGGCATCCCGGATCAGGTCACGACGTTTACGCTGTCGGACTTCAGCCGAACTCTTTCTCCGTCCGGCTCGGGCGGGACGGTCGGATCGGACCACGCCTGGGCCGCGCACCATTTCGTCATGGGAGGGTCGGTCCTCGGAGGAGACTTTTACGGAGTCCCGACCGCGTCCAACGGGACCGTTTATCCCACGATCCAGCCCGGAGGGCCCGACGACACCGACACACGCGGAAGATGGATTCCGACATGCGCGGTCGAGCAGTACGCGGCCACTCTCGCGACCTGGCTCGGGGTCCAGAGCACCGATCTTCCAACGGTCTTCCCGCTGCTCAGCCGCTTCACGACGCCAGACCTCGGGTTTCTCGCTTAGAGGGCAACGACATGTCCCGGTGGGCCTGGGTTCTCTCGGCGACCACGCTTTTGGCGATCGGCGCCGGAGCCTGGGCCTGCTTGGATTCAGACCAATCTCAATCTCCGACGGCGCCGGCCGCGAAGTCTGAGAGTTCGAATTCGGCGACTTCTCCGGATCGAATGGCCGTCGTGATCGTCCGGCGAGCCACGCACACCCCGACTCCCACATCGACGTCGCGTCCCACCGCCACTTTCACCGCGACTCTGACCGCTGCGGCGACGTTCACTCCGGAACCTTCCCGGACCTTTCCGCCAACCTCCACGCCTACGCAGACG
>DATDNV010000485.1:0-3896 GCA_036518075.1 Thermoanaerobaculia bacterium | reverse complement strand
AGCGCGCGGTGACGCGATATCGGACGCTCGCGCGCCTCCCGTCCGTCGCCGATCTCGCTCTCGTCCCCGAGACGGGTCGGACTCACCAGATTCGCGTGCACCTCGCCGCCCACGGGCATCCGATCGTCGGCGACGACCTCTATGGCGGCGCCACACGCTGGCGAGGTGTGCGGACCCCTGCGCATCGCCGAGCCCTGGCTGCGGCCCGGAGGCTCCTTTTGCATGCGGAACGGATCGAAATTCCGGACCTGGGAATCGAAGTGGCTGCCCCCATTCCGGAAGATTACGCGCAGACCATTGCGTCCCTGTCGCACTCCCGGATGGGTCCGGATCGCGATAAGCTACCGCACCCTAGTTTCAGGAGGTAGACATGCGGCTAGGAGATGAGGCTCCCGATTTCGAGGCGCAAACGACGCAAGGGCCGATCCGCTTCCACGAATGGGTTGGCAGCGGCTGGGCGGTGCTTTTCTCGCACCCGAAGGATTTCACGCCGGTCTGTACGACCGAGCTCGGGTACATGGCGAAGATCAAACCGGAGTTCGACAAACGCGGGGTCAAGATCATGGGTCTGTCCGTCGATCCGGTCGATTCCCATTCCAAGTGGGCGAACGACATCAAGGAAACTCAGGGCCACGCCCCGAACTTTCCGATGATCGGCGATCCGGAGCTGAAGATCGCAAAGGCCTGGGGAATGCTGCCGGCCGATCTGAAAGGCAGCTCTCAAGGCCGCACGCCGAATGACAACGCCACGGTGCGAAACGTCTTCGTCATCGGTCCGGACAAGAAGGTCAAGATGATCCTGGTCTATCCGATGTCGACCGGACGCAACTTCGACGAGGTGCTGAGGGTGATCGACTCGCTCCAGCTGACCGCGAAGCACAAGGTCTCGACGCCAGTCAACTGGAAGCAGGGCGACGACGTGATCATTTCCGGCTCCGTCTCCGACGACGACGCCAAGAAGCAGTATCCGTCGGGCTGGAAATCGCCGAAGCCCTACATCCGGATCGTTCCGCAGCCGCGGTAACGTCGGGCTCGCTCGTTCGGAACTTGGCTTCGCCATCGGCGCGCGGCGCGGGGAACGCCCGGCGACCGCGCGCCTGATTTCCTCGCTGCGCTCCGGCTCCCGCAACGCGAGTCGTTTCGCTCGGTGACTTTGCGAAACTTGGTCGCGTTGCGACCTGCAGTTAGACGCATCTCGACAAGCATCCTACGTGGCCCTCGTTAGAAGCAAGCTGGGTTACTTCGCAGAGACTTTTCGCGCGGTGACCAGTTGAGCCATCATGGCTGGCTCAAAACACTGTCTCGACCCATCCGACAGATCTTGCGGAGACTTCGCAAGCCACGACCAGAGGTCGTCCGATTATGTCAGATCTGATATAGCCCTAAGTGACCGCAGGCAGGTTGGCCGCGTTCCAGGCATTCATGCCGCCGACGACGTTGGTGACGCGGGGAAATCCGGCTCGCTCGAGGAGGCTGGTCGCGATCGAGGACCGGAACCCGCTCGCGCAGATGATCGCGACGGCCGAATTGCGGTCGAGCTCCCGCGCATGCGCTTCGAGCTCGTGCAGGGGCCGATGACTGGCCTGCGCGATGTGGCCGGCGTTCCACTCTCCGGGGCGGCGGACATCCAGAATCTGCGCGGCCTCCCCGGCGGCGATTCGCCGCGACAGCTCGTCCACGGCGATCTGCTCCGTCGTCGCGAGGCGGCGGCCCGACTGGTGCCAGGCCAGGATTCCCCCGTCGAGAAACCCGACGACGTTCTCGAGACCGACCCGCGCGAGGCGCGTTCGAGCCTCGGTCACTCGATCCGCGTCTTCGGTCACGAGAACGATCGGCGCGGCTGGCGATATCAGAGTTCCCGCCCAGGAAGCGAACTGACCCGAGAGACCGATGTGGATCGATCCGGGAACGTGGCCCGTCCCGTAGGCGGCGGACGGACGCGTGTCCAGAAGCAAGGTACCGGCGCCCATCTTCTCTTCGACCTGCGCCGGCGACAGGGGCCGCGGAGCCGCCAGATCGGCGAGATTTCCCGGGCCGCCGCGATTGATCGCCGCGTCCCTGGAGAAGTAAGCCGGCGCCTCGGGCAGATCGGCGGTCACGAGCTTGACGAACTCCTCTTGCGGCATCGGCCGGAGCGCGTAGTTGTAGCGCCTCTGCTCGCCGATCGTCGAGGAGGTCTCGCTCGAGATGTTTTTGCCGCAGAGCGAGCCTGCGCCATGCCCCGGATACACGGCGACCGAATCGGGCAGGGTCAGGAGTTTTTTGTTGAGCGAGTCATAGAGCTGCCGGGCGAGCTCCTCCGGAGTCCCTTCCCCGCCGGCGAGATCGGGTCGGCCCACGTCGCCTATGAAGAGCGTATCGCCGGTCAAAACCATTTGCGGCTCCGGACCCGCCTTGAGGTCGAAGACGACGAGGCAAATCGATTCGGGAGTGTGTCCGGGGGTCTCTCGAACGCGAATGACGACGTCGCCCATGCGGATCTCATCGCCCTCGCGCATGGCCTGGTGGGGGAAGGCCGCGCGCGCTCGGGCGCCGAAGTAGATCTTGGCTCCCGTTCTCTCCGCGAGCTCGCGATGGCCGGAAACGAAATCCGCATGCAGGTGAGTCTCGATCACGTGGCGGATCGTCAACCCCTCGCGCTTCGCTTCCTCGAGATATTCGTCCACGTCCCGCCGCGGGTCGACGACCGCGGCTTCACCCTTCGATCCGATCATGTAAGAGGCCTGAGCGAGGCAGCCGAGATAGAACTGCTTGAAGAACATGCGAGCCTCCGGGATTTTCGAAGGGCTCATTCTAACGGCTCGCCCGGCTCAACCGAGGGATCGGGAGCGCGCGAGACGGATCGGGAATCGGCGTCCTCGCCGAGGGCGAGCTTCTCTCGGAGAAACTCTTCCGCGCTCGTCAGCTTGACGCCGAACCGTTTCGCCGTCTCCGCCATCGGGAAGGGACTGTCGGCCATGGCGACGAGCCCGCTCATCGCCATCAGGTTCGACGCAGCCGGTGAAAACGGTTCGAGCCCGACCGCGAGAGCGCGATAGACGCCGGCCGGCGTGTGGAACGCCCGAATTTTCCGTCCGAGCACCTTCTCGAAGATCGCGACCACCTCGTTGAACGAAAGAATTTCCGGACCGCCGATGTCATCGATCTCGGTCCCCGCGCCGCCGCGTTCGACCGCTTTCTCGAGGAAGGCGGCCACATCGTTCAGGGCGACGAACGCATGGCGCGCCGTTCCCCGGCCGGGCACGAGCGCCAGCCCGCGCTTTTCGATCGACTGGCCGGCCAGACGCAAGAACCCCGTGGAAAACCAGAAACCACGGCGAAGCGTGTGGAGCTCGGCTCCGCGCAGAGGAATCGAGCTCCCCACCAGCGCGAACCAGTCGTCCATGAACAGCGAACCGCGAAAAATCGTCGAAGGGATCCTGCTCGAACGGATCTCTTGCTCGATCTCCCGTTTGAGGCGAAAGGTCGTGACCTCTCTCTCACGGGGCATGATGGGCACCGACATGAATACGAGGTGTTTGACGCCGCAGCCGCGGCTCGCGTCGATCAAATGACGATACCCGAGTTTCTCGGTCTCCTCGAAACTCGAGGAGCCCCGCGGCACGACGGCGTTGGCGGTCGCGACGACCGTCTCGACCTCTCGGCATGCCGCCGCCACGCTGGCAGCGTCGCGCAGATCGCCAAAGGCGAGCTCGACGCCGGTCTCCTCGATCGAGCCGCGCGGAGAGGTCGGCCGAACGAACGCCCGAACCGTATGGCCGGATTTCACGAGACGCCGGAGCACCGCCGCGCCGAGCTGCCCTGTCGCTCCGACGATCAGGACCCTTCCCATGTCAGCCGTTTTCGACTTCGACGGCGAAGCCGGGCTCGAGCGTCAAGCGAAGATGGGCAAGCTG
>DATDNV010000484.1:0-11839 GCA_036518075.1 Thermoanaerobaculia bacterium | reverse complement strand
GTTGATCTTGGCGGGCGCTTCGAGGCGCAGGATCATCGGCGCATCCAAGGCTATCAATGCCGAGGCGCGAGGAGGCTTCGGAACACGGACGGCGCGTGTGGCAGAGCGCGTCCGGACGGCTTACAATCCGTGCCGCTTTGACCGCCGCAAACTTTTCCTACGGAGAACTGAAGGTCTTTTCCGGCAGGGCGCACCCGGCGCTCGCCGCGGAGATCTGCAGCTACCTGCAAATCCCGCTCGGACAGATCACCCTGTACAACTTTTCCGACGGAGAAGACTATTG
The DNA here is from genome assembly GCA_036518075.1 of Thermoanaerobaculia bacterium. Lineage (GTDB taxonomy): Bacteria > Acidobacteriota > Thermoanaerobaculia > UBA5066 > Gp7-AA6 > DATDNV01. The sequence continues at coordinate 11,556 of DATDNV010000484.1, read as the reverse complement.
TCAGATCGACGAGAACGTCCGAGGCGCGGACGTCTTCGTCGTGCAGCCCACCTCGAGCCCGGTCAACGACCACACCATGGAGCTGCTGATCCTGCTCGACGCCTTTCGGCGCTCGTCCGCTTCGCGGATCACGGCCGTCATGCCCTACTTCGGCTACGCCCGGCAGGACAAGAAGGACAAGCCGCGCGTCCCGATCGCCGCTAAGCTCATGGCGGATCTGCTGACCGCGTCCGGCGCCGATCGGATTCTCACGATGGATCTTCACGCGGCGCAGATCCAGGGATTCTTCAACATTCCGGTGGACCATCTCTTCGCCGCTCCGGTGCTTCTCGACGCGATCCGGAAGATGGATCTGGAAGACCTGGTGATCGTCTCGCCCGACGTCGGGGGCGTTGCCCGCGCGCGCGCCATCGGCAAGAGACTCGACGCCTCGCTCGCCATCATCGACAAGCGGCGGACCGGAAAGAACGAAACCGAGGTCCTCAACGTGGTCGGCGACGTCGACGGCAAGAACGTCCTTCTCCTCGATGACATCGTGGACACCGCCGGCACGCTCGTCCAGGCTGAGGAGGCGCTGCGCGCGCAGGGCGCCCGCAAGACTTACGCGGCTGCGGTCCACCCGGTCCTGTCGGGGCCCGCGATCGAGCGCATCGAGGCATCGAAGCTCGAGACGCTGCTGGTCACCAATACCATTCCGGTCGAGGCGGCGATGGCCCGCTGTCCCCGGATCCGCTCCCTCTCGATCGCACCCCTGCTGGGCGAGGCGATCCGGCGGATCCACGAGGGGACTTCCGTTTCCTCCCTTTTTGTGTAGAATCTCGCGTTTCGCGCCAGAACCGGCGCGCACGAACTATGAAGACGATCGAACTCAACGTCGAAAAGCGGACGGGTCAGGGCAAGGGCGAATCCCGAAGGATGCGCGCCAAGGGCCTGATACCGGCAGTCGTGTACGGTGCCGGGAAGCCCACCGTACCGATCAGCGTGGATCACAAGGCTCTGTCTCAGGCTTTTCGAAGCGGAGCGGGGGAGAACGCGATCTTCCTGCTGAAGCTGGGGGGCTCGGATCAGAGCCGCCACGCGATGATCCGGGAGTTTCAGCGCGACCCGGTCTCCCGCAAGCCCATGCACATCGACTTCGTCCGCGTCATGATGGACACGAAGATCCGTCTCAAGGTCGGCATCGAGGTCCGCGGGATCGCCAAGGGCGTCAAGACCGAGGGCGGGATCCTGGACTTCGTGACCCGCGAGGTCGAGATCGAGTGCCTTCCGGGGAACATCCCGCAGCATCTTCCGATCGACGTTTCGGAGCTTTCGATCGGAGATGCTCTTCGCGTGTCTCAGATCCCCGCGATCGAGGGGGTCGCGATTGTGGATGACCCCGACCGCGTGCTCGTCCACGTGACGCATCCGACGCGCGAGGCCGAGCCGACGGTGGCCGCGACCGAAGCCGCCGCGGAGATCACCGAGCCCGAAGTACTGAAGAAGGGCAAGGTGGCGACTGCCGAGGAAGAGGCTCTCGAGAAGGAGCCTAAAGAGAAGGAAAAGGAGAAGAAGGAGAAGTAAGAACTGCGCGCCATCGTGGGCCTCGGAAATCGGGGCGACCGATACGAGGACACGCGACACAACGCGGGCTTCCGCGTTCTGGAGCGGCTGGCGTCGGAAGAGGGGATCGCGATCCGCTCACGGGAGTCTCGGGCTCGAGTGGGTCGAGGTTCGATCAGCGGGGAACGGGTCTTGTTGGCCCTTCCCCAAACGTACATGAACGCTTCGGGTGAAGCGGTCTCTGCTCTTTGTCAGAAGAATGGAATCGATCCTTCCGACCTTTGCGTCGTCTATGACGAGATCGACCTTCCGCTGGGCACCCTGCGCATGCGCGCGCGGGGCTCATCGGGAGGGCACCGCGGCATGGAGTCGATCATCGCGAGTCTCGGAACGAGTGAAATCCCGCGCATCCGCATCGGAGTGCGTGGAGAACACTACGTGAAGGGTCAGCGCGATCTCGGCGATTACGTGCTCGAGTCGTTCGCGAAGGAAGAGCGGGAGGAGTTCGAGGACGCCGTCGCGCGGACCGTCCAAGCTCTGCGGCTCTGGCTCTCGGAGGGAATCGATTCCGCCATGAGAAGCGCAAACGGAAAACCTTCCTCTCCGAGTCCTGCCTCGGACTCGGATTGACATCCATGAGGAGGAACCATGAGGCTGTATGACATCGTTGTGCTGCTGACGCCGGATCTCTCCGATGAGGAGGCGATCAAAGTCAGCGCCGAGCATCGAAAGCTCCTGACCGACGGGGGAGCCGAGCTCGTGAAGGACGAGCCCTGGGGACGGCGAAAGCTCGCTTACCCGATCGCCCGAAAGCGGGAGGCTTACTACCACCACTTTCAGGTGACGGCGGCGCCCGCCACGGTCGCCGAGGTGGAACGCAAGCTCCGTCTCTCCGACCACGTCCTGCGTCACCTGGCGGTGCGGGCGGACGAGGAATTGAAGAGAGCGGGCAAGATGGCGGAACGCCTGAAAGTGAAGGCGGCCAAGCGCCCACCCCGGCCGCCGGCGACGCCTCCGGCCGAGACGCCAGCGGCGGAACGGAGTGAGACATGACGGCGATGGGACGCTCGGGAGGCCACGGCCACGGCGGGCACGGCTCGCAGCGAGACCGCGAAGGAAAGACGGCGGGACGAAAGAAGTTCTTCGTCCGCCGCCGCAAGGTCTGCAAATTCTGCGCGGAAAAAATGGAATACGTCGACTGGAAAGACGTGAAATTGCTCGCGTCGTTCATTCCTGAGCGAGGAAAAATCCTTCCCCGGCGGATCTCGGGAACCTGCGCGCTCCACCAGAGAAAGCTTCAGACGGCGATCAAGCGCGCGCGGGCGATCGCTCTGCTGCCCTACGCGACCGACTAGGGTCGGGCAGGGGAAGGTCTCCCCGGCAGATCCCGTGACGCACTCCGACATCGTTCCCGAAGAGGTGGGGCCCCGTTCGCACGAGGCCCCTGCCCGGCTCGAGATCCCGCTCGCGGCCGCGCTCTCCTCTCTTCTTCTCCTTTCGTTCCTGATCCTGCCGGCCGCCGGACCGTTGACGCTTCCTGTCGCTTCCGTTCCCATGGTTCGCCTGGCCTTCCGCCGGGGCGCGGCCCCCAGTCTCCTGTCGATCGCCGCGATGGCGCTGGTGCTGTTCGGCCTCGGATGGGCCACACAGGGGGTCACGGAGGCGATTCGCATGGCGCTCTTCGGCGGAGTGATCGTCGGGTTGCCATGCGCGTTCGCCGCGGCGGTGCGGCCGGGCAGCAATGGTTCGGCCGCGTTTCTCGGGCTCTGCATCGCCGGATTCGCGATCCTCGTGGGCGGTCTCCTTCTCGAGTCTCGCGGCCGGACGGACTTGACGGGACTCGAGATCGAGCGTGTCTTCGACGAGGTCGCCTCCGCGACGCCTTCTGCGGCCGGACGCGAGCTCGACACCGACACTCAGGCGCGGCTCAAAGCGACGCTCGCCGCGGCGCGGGATTTCGCCAAGAAGTACTGGATCGGGTTGATCGGCGTGGCCTGGGTCTTCGGAGGGGCAATCAGCTTTTACGTCGGGGCCTGGGCGGCTCGACCCGCTCCGATCGGAGAGCAGGTCCGCTTCGAGCTTCTGCGTATTCCCGCTCTGGTCGCGCCTCTGTTCGTCCTTTCCGGCGCCGTGCTTGCTCTGGGACCTCCGGCCGCCGCCAATCTGGCAGGGGATCTCCTATGGCCCCTCCTGGCCTTGTATTTTGTGGGTGGTCTCTCTATCATCTGCCACTTCGCGCGGAAGTGGTTCCGCTCGAGGCTTCTCCGAATCGGTATCTACGCTCTGATCATCTACGTGCCCATCAACGTGGGCGTCGCGCTCCTGGGACTCTTCGACTGGTACACGGATTTTCGCCGCCGAGGCGAGGGAGTTGGAAAGCAGCCATGAAAGTGATCTTGGCCGACGACGTGCGCGGGCTTGGCCATCGGGGCGACACCGTCCCCGTGAAGCCCGGCTACGCGAGAAACTATCTCTTCCCGCAGAGTCTCGCCTATGAAGCCAACGACGCGAACGTGCGGCGCCTCGCGGAACAGAAGAAGAAGTACGACGAAAAGATGCTCCATGATCAGAAGGCGGCCCAGGAGGTCGCTCGCAAGGTCGAGGGGCTGACGCTGGTCATCCAGAAGAAGGCGGGCGAAGAAGGCGTTCTTTACGGATCGGTCACGCCCTCCGAGATCGCCGACGCGCTGGTCGCTCGCGGGATCGAGGTCGACCGCCGGCGCATCGAGCTCGCCGAGCCCATCAAGAGGCTCGGACAACACACTGTCCACGTCCGCTTCCACCGCGACGTGACGACAGAGTTGATCGTCGACGTTCAGCCAGTCGTTGCGGCAACGGCGTAGCCTCTGAGTCGCCTTGGGCCTCTCCCTCGCGGGGACGCGCCGGCTTCCGGAGAACCACACGAGTCTGGCCGCCGCTCCGCTCGGCCGGCGCAGGAATTCCAAGACGCTGAGAAGGCTAGGTGGCGTGCGCCGTCCGAGAGGCCCCGCTCCGGGAGAAGCCCGCGGCTCACGAACTAGGCCCGACTCCAGCTCCGCGAAGAGTCTGGAGCCCGAGGCGTTTCCCGAAGGAGGCGCTGTCCGAGGGCACGCATGAAATCAGTTCAGCTCCGGACGTCACTGTGCCCGAGTGACCGCAGCGGCGGCCAGGAATGAACACTCGCGGCCGGGCCGCCGCGTGCCGACGAGGGAAACGCCGACGGCTCCGGACGATCGGCCTGAGGCAACTTCACCTCGGCGCTGGTGTCGGCGCCAATGCCACGGGAGTGGTGACCGGCTTCGGGGCCTCGGCTTCGTTCGCCTCGCCGCTCTTGGGAAGGTAGAAGGACTTCTGGAGCGACCACGGCAGGTGGGTCACTTCCTCCCACTTCGCGCTCCACTCCTCGATCGGTTGTGAGCCGCTCACGAACGCTTCCAGGATGGGACGCGGGCTCGAAGGCGTGGCTTTCAACCCGGTGTCGTAGTCGACGGCGGTGAAGACGACGTTGGGTGGAGTCTCGAAATCGGCGTTCGGATCGATGCGACCCGCGTCTTTCATCGACTGCAGAATCCGCATCCAGATCGGAAGAGCCACCTTCGCTCCTTCCATTCCCTGACCGAGAGTCGTCTTCAGATCGTTGCCGACCCAGACGCCGACCGTATAGCGCGGCGTCATCCCGATGAACCAGGCATCGGTGAAGTCGCTCGTCGTGCCGGTCTTTCCCGCGATGTTGAGCTTGAGGGAGGCCGCCGCCGCACCCGTTCCTCGCTGAGTCACTCCCTTGAGCATCTGCAGCAGCTGAAAGGCGGACTGTGGACTCTCGACTTCGCGGGCTTCGGGCCGAGTGTGCTCGAGCGGATCCCCGTTGGCGTCGGTCACGCGCTCGAATTCGTAGGGCTGGAAGGAAAGGCCCTGGTTGGCGAAGATCGAATAGGCGGCCGTCATCTCGAGCAGCGTGACCTCGAACGAGCCCAGCGGAAGCGACGGCCACGGCTCGAGCCGCTCGTGTATGCCGAGCCGCTGCGCCGTGGAGATGACGTTGGACAGTCCGACGAGCTGGCCCAGTCGAATCGTCGGGACGTTGATCGAATGCTCCAGAGCCCGGCGGAGGGTGACGATTCCCCGGAACTGCTTGTCGTAGTTGCTCGGGGTGTAGGGAGGCTTCTTCGGGTCATAGACGATCGAGATCGGTTCGTCGAAAAGAGTGTCCGACGGCGTAAACCCGGCCTCGAGCGCGGTCAGATAAACGAACGGCTTGAACGTCGAACCGGCCTGACGCAGGGCCTGAGTCGCCCGATTGAATTTCGAGACCGACCAGTCGTACCCGCCGACCATCGCTCGGATGGCGCCGCTCGAGTTTTCGAGGATCAGGACCGCGCCCTGCTCGTGCGGGTCGACTTCGAGATCGAGCGCCCCGCCGTCCTTCTGCTTCGCAAAGGAGACGGTGACGAGATCGCCCGGCCGCAGGATCTTGGAGGCGGACCCGGCGCCGGTCCACGCGAAACCCGACGCCCGAAGAGGGAAGACCTCGTGCGCGACGCGAACCTCGGCACCGGTCTTGGTCACCGACTGGACGACGCCCCGAACGGACTCGCCGGGAGTCATGCGGGCGCTCTCCCAGGAAGGGTCGACGTAGCTCTCGGGATTCTTGTAGCCCTCGTCGATCAGGTTTCGAGGCCGCTTGAAGCCGTGGCGCCGCGCCAGACGGCGCAGTCCCCATCCAAGCGCGTGCTCGGAAAAGGATTGCAGCTCCGGGTCGAGCGTCGAATCGACGCGAAGGCCCCGGCGGTAGAGATCCCGCTCGCCGTAGGTCCGCTCGAGGTATTGCCGAATCTCTTCACAGAAATAGGGGGCGACGACCGTTTCCTTGAGAGAAGGAGCGGCGGGAAGCGGCTCGGCGTCCGCGGTGCGCCGCTGGTCTTCGGTGATGTATCCCTCAGCTCGCATTCGCCGAAGCGCCGTCGATCGGCGCAGCCGCGCGAGCGACGGATTGCGGAAGGGAGACTGGTCTTCCGGCCGCTGGACGATGCCGGCGAGCAGCGCCGCCTCCGCGAGCGAAAGGCTTTTCAGGCTCTTGCCGAAGTAGTACCGCGCCGCCGCCTCGAAGCCGTAGTTGCCGTGCCCCAGGTAGATCTCGTTGGCGTACATCGTCAGGATCTGATCCTTCGAGTAACGGCGTTCGATCTCGAAGGCCACCAGCGCCTCGTTCACCTTTCGCGAGATCGTCTTCCGCGGCGAAAGGAAAATCGCGCGCGCGAGCTGCTGGGTCAGCGTCGATCCTCCCTGCGCGTAGGTCTTCTGGCGGACGTTGGCGAGCAAGGCCGAAGCCGTGCGCCGGAGATCGACCCCCCCGTGCCGATAGAAGTTCTTGTCTTCGGTCGCGATGATCGCGTTCTGGAGAACCACGGGAATGTCGGAACGGGAGATCAGGATGCGGCGCTCGATCGCGTATCGGGCGATCGTCGATCCGTCGACGGCCCGGATCTCCGTGATGATGTCCGGCCGATACGTCTCGAGCTCCGAGACGCGGGGCACGCGGACAAATCGTGTGGCAGCGGAGCCGGCGATGGATCCCAGAAAGCCGACGGCGACGAGGGGAGTCACCACCAGCAGGACGCGGCGCCACACGGCTCCATTGTGAGGCAAAGAGGGCGCCCGTGCTATAAGCGGAACGGTGGCACCCAGTCGCTGCGTCCGCGGATTCCGCTCGACGCCGCGGGTCAGCCAGGAATATCCTGATCCGCACCGGTGTTGTGGCGCTACTCGGACCAGTCGTGTTCCCGGAGGCTTCGCGGTTCCAGGAGACGTCGAAGGTCCGTGACCAATTCCTGATGCACCGAGTCGAATCCCTCAGCCATTGCGGAACGCTGCCGAAGTCGCTTCCGCTCCCCGCGGTTACGAACTCGTGAGCCCCCGGCCCGGTCTCCGCGAAAAGAGCGCGGCGTCTCCGCCGAAGTCGAAGCCTCCCTCGTACCGGGACGCCCAGTCACGCGCGGGCGGACGCTTTCGCCTGGAGACCGAGTTTTCGCCCCAGGGGGACCAGCAACAGGCGATCGATCGGCTCGTGGAAGGACTACAGGCGGGACGCTCTCACCAGGCCCTGCTCGGCGTCACGGGGTCCGGCAAAACGTTTACCGTCGCCAAGGTGATCGAGACGGTCAACAGGCCGGCGCTCGTGCTCTCCCACAACAAGACGCTGGCCGCGCAGCTCTACCAGGAGCTGCACTCGTTCTTTCCGGGCAATGCGGTCGAGTACTTCGTCTCCTACTACGACTACTACCAGCCCGAGGCCTACATTCCCCAATCGGATACCTACATCGAGAAGGAGACGTCCCGCAACGAAGAGATCGACAAGCTCCGCCTCTCCGCTTCGAAGGCGCTCTTCGAACGCAGAGACGTGATCGTGGTGGCATCGGTCTCCTGCATCTACGGGCTCGGCTCGCCCGAGGCGTACTACGACATGCTCGCCTATCTCGAGGTCGGAGACCGTTCGGGCATGCCCGCGCTGCTCGCACAGCTCGTCGAAATGCAGTACGAGCGGACGAACCTCGATCTCGCCCGCGGAACCTTTCGGGTCCGGGGAGACGTCGTCGAAATTCATCCCGCCTACGAGGACGTCGCCGTCCGGATCGAATACTTCGGGGACGAGGTCGAAAAGATCACCCGCACCGATCCTTTGAGGGGAACGGCGCTCCAGCGTATCGAGAGGCTCGCGCTCTATCCGCGAACCTTCTACGCGACTCCGCGGGCCACTCTCGAGCGCGCCGTCGGATCGATCAAGGCGGAGCTCGAAGAGCGGCTGAAGGAGCTCAACGCGGCCGGACGCCTCCTCGAAGCGCAGCGGCTGCACCAGCGGACCATGTTCGACCTCGAGATGATCAAAGAGCTCGGGTATTGCAATGGAATCGAGAACTACTCGCGGCATCTCTCCGGGCGCCGCCCCGGCGAGCCGCCGCCGACGCTCATCGACTATTTCCCGAAGGATTTTCTTCTCGTCGTGGACGAGTCGCACGTGGCCCTTCCGCAGGTGCGCGGCATGTATCACGGCGACCGGTCCCGCAAAGAGGTGCTCGTCGAGTACGGCTTCCGGCTTCCGTCGGCGCTGGATAACCGCCCGCTCACGTACGACGAGTTCGAAACGCGGCTGAATCAGGTGCTCTATGTCTCGGCGACACCCGGCCCCGAGGAGCTCAAGAAGGTGGAAGGGGAGATCGTCGAACAGGTCATCCGTCCGACGGGCCTGCGCGATCCTACGATCGAGGTCAGGCCGGTCAAGGGCCAGGTCGACGACCTTCTGGGAGTCGTGCGCGAGGCGGCGGCGCGCGGCGAACGCGTGCTCGTGACGACACTGACGAAGCGAATGGCGGAGGAGCTGACGAGTTATTTTTCGGAAGTCGGAGTGCGCGGCCGCTACCTCCATTCCGACATCGAAACCCTGGACCGTGTCGCCATCCTGACCGATTTCCGGCGCGGGGTCTTCGACTGCCTGATCGGCATCAATCTTCTGCGAGAGGGACTCGACCTTCCGGAAGTGGCCGTCGTCGCGATCCTGGACGCCGACAAGGAGGGCTTCCTCCGAAGCGAGACGTCGCTCATCCAGACCGCGGGCCGAGCCGCGCGCAACGTTCGCGGGCGCGTGCTCCTCTACGCGGACGCAGTGACCGACTCGATGCAGCGAGCGATGGACGAGACGTCCCGAAGGCGGGTGATTCAAGAGGCCTACAACCTCGAACACGACATCGAGCCGGCCTCGATCGTGAAAGAAGTAAATTCGCCGCTCGTGCGGCTATCGAGCCTCGACTACCACGATCAGCTGATCGCGCCGCCCCCGGCCGATGTGCCGGATGCCGAATCGCTGCGCAAGCGCATTCAGGATCTCGAGAAGGCGATGAAGGCCGCCGCCAAGGAGCTCGACTTCGAGCGAGCCGTAGAGCTTCGCGACGAACTGCGGACACTCAGGGAGCTGCAGATCTTTCGCTAATCCACTGAACTGTCAGTCCCGGGCCTGAGTCACTGGGTGGATGACGGGCTCCGGTTTAGAAAATTTGCAGCGCTGGTCGCGAAGCGACCGCCTGCGCTGCAAGCCGAGGCGGTCTTGCCGAGCCGGGGGCTGGTGGCGCAGCCACGTCGCGAGCGACCGAGGGCGACGTTATACCCAATGACAGGAGCGCGCGAATCCCGCGAGGATCAGAAGGAAGAGAACGATGGCTCCCACCCACACCGCCGTCCGAGACTTCGCCGCCAAAGGCTGACGCTGGTAGAAACCGGTTTGCCAGCGCGCGATCTCGCGTCCGCACTTGGGACACTTCTCGTCCGTCGGTTTGACTGCGGCATAGCAGTAGGGGCATTCGTACATGGTGTTTCGAGAACGAGATCATACTCAATTCGGAAGCGGTGATGGAAACCCGGCGGCAACCGCGCACGGCCGACCGGAGCCGGCCCGGCCGCATCGCGGCGCCCGCTCTTGTTAGACTGATCGCATGGCCGAGCCTCGTCCCGCTCCGGAAAACCTGCCCGATTCTCCGGGCGTCTACCTCTTCAAGGGAAACCGGGGCAAGGTTCTCTATGTCGGCAAGGCGCGCTCCCTGAAGAAGCGCGTCGGTTCCTACTTTCACAAGGACCCGGACAGCGCCAAGACCGCCGCTTTCCTCCGCTCTTATAAGGATCTCGAGACGATCGTCACGAACACGGAGCTCGAGGCGCTGTTGCTGGAAAACAGCCTCATCAAGAAACATCGGCCGCGCTACAACGTCTGCCTTCGGGACGACAAGACCTATCCCTACATCAAGGTCACGACGGGGGAAGCCTGGCCACGGGCCCTCATCACCCGCCGCGTGGAGGAGGACGGCCACTCCTACTTCGGGCCTTTCTGGGGAGGGCTGGCGCGGCGGACCATGCGGATGATCACGCGGCACTTCATGATCCGAACGTGCACGATCGAGATCGACGGGAAGCTGCCCCGGCCCTGCCTGTACTACGACCTTCATGCCTGTCTCGGACCTTGCGTCGCCGGATTGACGACCAAGGAGGCCTACGACGAGGCGGTCCGCGACGTGGTCCTCTTTCTTCAGGGCCGCAGCCGCGAGTTGGTGCGGCGGCTGGAAGAGAAGATGCGGCGGTGCGCGGACGAGGAGAACTTCGAGATGGCAGCCGCCTATCGTGACGCGATCCGCACGGTCGAAGACGTCGCCGAGCACCAGCTCGTCCAGTCGATGAAGGGCGAGAGCGTGGACGTGGTGGGGTTTTTCGAATCCGGCGGGGACGTGTCCGTATGTCTGCTCGTCGTGCGCAACGGCGTCATCTGCGACCGCCGGGAGTTTTTCTTCGAAAAGTCCGAAGAGGTCCGTCCGGAGAGCTTCCTGGACACGTTCCTTCCTCAGTTCTACGACAGCAATCCTTTTCTTCCCGCCGAGATCCACCTTCCGGTCGCCATCGGCAATGCCGAGCTGATCGAGGAGTTTCTTTCCTCCCGGCGAGGGGCCAAGGTCAGCGTGCGGGCGCCCAAGAGGGGAGCGGCCGCCGAGCGCGTCGAGCTCGCGAACGACAACGCCCAGCAGCGGCACCGGGTGAGGTTCCGCCGGGCGGGCGGACCGGAAGCCCTCGCTGTCGAGCGCCTGGCGCGCGTTCTCGACCTGCCCGCGCCTCCGCGCCGGATCGAAGGATTCGACGTGTCTCACCTCCAGGGAACCGACAGCATCGCTTCGCTCGTGGTCTTCGAGGACGGGCGGCCGAAGAAGTCCGACTATCGTTTGTTCGGAATCGCGTCGCAGACGCTCTTGTCTCCGGACGACTTCCGAAGCATGGCCGAGGCCGTCGAGCGCCGTTACGGACGCGTGCGCGGGGAAGGGGGAGAGTTGCCGGACCTCGTCGTCGTCGACGGCGGCCGCGGCCAGCTCCAGGCGGCCCTGGCCGCGCTCGACCGGCTTCAGATCGAGCTCCCCGTCGTCGGACTGGCCAAGCGAGAGGAGGAGCTCTGGGCGCCCGGCCGGACCGAGCCGATTCGGCTGTCGCGAAAGGACCCCGCCCTCAAGCTCG
>DATDNV010000483.1:0-2159 GCA_036518075.1 Thermoanaerobaculia bacterium | reverse complement strand
CTTCGGACGTCAGCTCGCCGCGCATCTCCGGAGGGAAAGGATGCCGGTAGCGAAGACCGACGAGGTCTTTGCCCGCCGCGGTACCGTAGGTCGTGGGATCCCACTGCAGCTTGGCGGCGACCGCGGCGGCCATTGGCCTCGCCACGGCGAACAGTCGACGGTCGTGCTCGAGCAGGGTGTACTCGGTCTCGGGGTGCACCGCGATCGCCAGATTCGAGGGGATCGTCCAGGGGGTCGTCGTCCAGATCATCGCGAAGACGGGTTCGTCCCGCTTGGCTTCCGCGAGCCCGGAGAACCGGGCGAGGACTTTCCCCGAATCCTCGAACGCGAACGCGACGTAGACCGCCGGGTCTTCGCTCTCCTCGTACTCGAGCTCCGCTTCGGCGAGCGCGGTGCGATCGGTGAAGCACCAGCGAACCGACTTGAGGTCCTGGAAGACGAGTCCCTTCTTGAAGAACTCCCCGAATGCCCATGCGATCTCCGCCTCGTAGGCGTAGGTCATGGTCGTGTAGGGACGGGTCCAGAGGCCGCCGACCCCGAGCCGCTGAAACTCGCCCTTCTGGATCTCGATGAACTCCTGGGCGTACTCGCGGCACGCGCGGCGGATGGCCACCGCGTCCATGTCGCGTTTCTTCGATCCCAGCTTCTTGTCCACCTTCTGTTCGATGGGCAGGCCGTGGCAGTCCCAGCCGGGAACGTACGGCGCGTCGAAGCCCAGCATCGAGTGGCTGCGAACGACCACGTCCTTCAGGATCTTGTTCATCGCCGTGCCCAGATGCACGTGCCCGTTGGCGTAAGGGGGTCCGTCGTGCAAGATGAACTTGGGCAACCCCTTGCGCGCCGTTCGGATCGCCGACTCGAGGTCCATCGAGCTCCATGCGGCGAGCTGTGCCGGTTCCCGCCGCGGCAGGTCGGCCTTCATGGGGAAGTCGGTGCGAGGCAGATTGAGCGTGGCCTTGTAGTCGCGTTCCATCGTCGGGGAGAGTCTAGCCCGGATTATTCATGGACACCCGGCCGAGACACGGGCAAGTGATTGAGCCACAGTCGCAGTGTGACAACAGCATGTCCCTCGAGCGAGGCGCTGAATGTCCGCGACAGAGATTTTTCGTCGAGGCGAGGAGCGCTGACGACGTATTCGGCGGAAAAGATCGGAGCGGCGGCAGGAGTCGTTCATGAATAATGCGGGCTACAACGGAAATGGCGGCTTCTTGCTTCCCGGGGGGCGGAAGCCCTTCTCAGTCGTCCGTCAGGAGCGCGACGACCGCGGCCGCGACGTCGGCCGTGTGCGTGATGGAAACTTCCATCGATCGGACGCGGAGTCGCTCGGCCCGCTCGAGCGCGCGGCCGTTGAGCTCGAGGCGTGGCTTCCCGCGCGGATCGCGTCGGACCGAAATTTCCCGGAAGGCAACGCCGCGCCAGCCGGTTCCCAGCGCCTTCATGGTCGCCTCTTTCGCGGCGAACCGCCCCGCTACGTGCTCCGCGAACGCGCGGGGATGCCGGCGCGCGCGATTGAGCTCTCCGGGTGAAAAGACGCGCATGAGGAAACGCTCTCCCCAGCGTTCGAGTACTTCCGAGACCCGGCCGACTTCGGTCAGGTCGAGTCCCAGCCGCAGGTTCATCGCTTCAAGCCGAAGAAGCGGGCGATCAAGGCCGTGAGCGGCTCGTCGGTCGTCCTTCTCTCCAACGCGGCGCGTGTCGCCTCGAACTGGGCGGAGGCATGTTTGCGTCGCTCGGCGATGACGGCATCGAAGGTCTCGCAGAGCGCCGGATTGTCCTCGAGCACCGGCAGCAGCGTGTCTTTGTCGATCTCGATCGCCGTGACCTCGGTCAGCGATCGCACCGTGGCGGTGCGCGGCTCTCCGGTCAGCAGACTGATCTCGCCGAACGCCGCTCCCGGATCGAGCATCGCGATTCCACGGCTGTCGCCCCCCGCTCCGTGAATCGTTACGGTGGCGCGGCCCGCCTCGATGACGAACATCGAGGAGGTGGTGTCCCCTTCGCGAACGATGAACTCGTCGGGTCCGAACCGGCGCTCCTGGGCACCGGACGCAAGACGCCCGAGCTCCTCCTTCGTGAGCGTCGCGAACAGGTCGACGCGCGCGAGAACCGGTTCGATCGCCTCCTTGCGCGAGGGCCTCAGGAGAGGGCCGGCCGCGTAT
>DATDNV010000482.1:0-3027 GCA_036518075.1 Thermoanaerobaculia bacterium | reverse complement strand
CTGACTACTCGCCTCGCTGGACTGGCGCCTCATTTACCGCTGATCTCAATGGCGACGGTAACGAGGATCTGGTCGTTCTCGGCGTGGATTTCGCGTGCTGTGGCAATACCACCATTGAGCCGCAGCCCGGACGACTGTTTTTTGGCGATGGCAACGGGAACTTCACGGCTCCCGCTCCCGGTGAGTTCCCGCTGGATACATTCAGGATGGTGGATCCACGCAAGGTGGTCTTCGGGGACTTCAACGGCGACGGGCGACTCGACATATACGTCGCCTGTCATGGTTGGGACACTAATCCCTATCCGGGCGAGCAAAATCGGCTCTATCTTTCCGAACCCGGCGGCAGCTGGAAGGACGCCACGGATACGCTGCCGCAGCTCAGCGACTACACGCACTCGGCCGCCGTGGGCGATTTGAGTGGCCGCGGCTTGCTCGACATCATCGCAGGCAACTATTTCGGTGCACAAAACAACATCAGCTCGTATGCGTTGCTGAACGACGGTGCCGGTCGCTTCACGATGACTCGAGCGAACATCCCGGCAGCACCTGGGGAAGCGATGGATGCCCAGAGCGGCCACTACATTCTTGGTACTGCGTTGGCGGATCTCGACAATGACGGACTTCCGGAGTTGATTCTGCTCGGGGAGCCCGAAACTCCCCCATACCGAAAACGAACTCACACCATCTTGTGGAACCATGGTGGAGCGTTCAGCGACGGCAACAAGACGGAGCTCCCGTCGCCCTCGGCGTTCCCGACCACGTATGCTGGCCTGGACGCCCAACCGATCGACTTCAACGGGGATGGCCGGCCCGATCTCGTCGTTGTTGGCACACAAACAGGCTCCCAAGCCTTCTATGATGGCTGGTTCGTTCAGCTCCTCCAGAATCAGGGGAACGGGACATTCGTGGACGTCACGACGGGCCGTCTTGCATCAAGCGATGCGTTCGGAGGGACTCCGGGCGCCAAAACAGGATCGCCGTGGCCCTTGTACGTCAGTGTCTTGGACTACAACGGTGACGGCTTCCCTGATTTCTCAGTGGAGTACTGGTTCCCAAACGTGAGTGACGTCGAGTCGGAAAGCGCGCAGCATTTGCCGCCGGGCCAACCGCTGATCTACATAAACGACGGTACGGGGCACTTCCAGACGCTGAAGGTCAGGGACTTCGCCGCCCCAGGTGATCAATGGGCCCTTGGTGGCGGGCACCTGGCGCGAACGCGCAATGGATTCAGTTTCATCACGCCTTTCATGCGTCCAGGCCAGGGCGGGTTGCTCCTGTCGGGCCTCCTGGCCACAAAGCCCTACCGGCAGCCTGCGGTGCAGAGGCCGGGGATCAGCGCGCCGAGGCCGAGGGGGAGTCCTCGCCGCGTAACCCCGCGCGTCACGCCGTGAGAGCGTCTGTTGGCGGGGAAAAGTTTAGAGTCTAAGGTCTAAGGTCTAAGGTCTAAAGTCTAAGGTTGCGAACGAGAGCAGTGGTTATATCAGATCTGATATAGCCTTCGGCGTTCAGCCTTAGACTTTGAACCTTAGACCTTGAAATCTACTTCCCCGACGGCACCACGATCCCTTCGAATCCCTGAGCCTCGAGCTGCGCGAGTGTGTCCTGCGCGATCTGGCGCGAATCGAGAGGGCCGACTTTGACGCGGGAGAGGCCCTGGTACGGCTCGAGATAGACCTGCTTTCCGGCAGCCCGCACTCGCTCGGCCTGTCGCTCCGCGCGGCCCCGATCGGCGAACGAGCCGACTTGCACGGCCCAGAGTCCGGTCGGCGATGACACGGGCTCCGGAGCACCTTCCTTGACGAGAGTGAGCCGGATGCTTGCCGTGCCAGGCCCGGTGACACCGAGCTCGTGCGCAGCGCGGCGCGAGAGATCGAGAATGCGTCCCTTGACGAACGGACCGCGGTCGTTGATTCGAACTTTCGCTACCTTTCCGTTGTCGAGGTTCTCGACCTGCACGACGCTGCCGAGGGGGAGCGTGCGGTGGGCGGCGGTCATGTGCTCGCCGTCGTAGATCTCTCCCGAGGCCGTGGGCTTTCCCTCGAAGCCGTCGTTGCCTCCGTACCAGGAGGCGATGCCTTCCTCCGTGCCTGCCACGGCGGGAGGAGGTGGAGCGGACGGAGGAGGAGAGGCAGCGCGGTGTGTGGCGCAGCCGGAGACGGCCGCGGCGAGCGCGAGAACAAAACCGATTCGAAGCGAACCGGGAAAGAAGAAGGACGCGCGGCTTCTCAAACGCGGACGGGAGCCGCTTCGAGCTGCGCGACCCCTTCCAGGGCGGGATCGAGCTCCTCGCGAACGAAGACTTGCACCTGTTCCGCCGAGCGGCCGACCAGCGCGGCGGGATCGGCGGCGCGCGAGAGATCCGCGCGGCTCAGCGCAAAGGCCGGGTCATGCGCGATCCGTTCGAGAAGGTCGTTCGGCGCAGCCGAGGCGGCGCGAGCTTCCGCGGCGGCCCGCGCGTGGACGCGGATCCGCTCATGAAGCTGCTGCCGGTCGCCGCCGCGCCGGACCGCCTCCATGAGGATGCTCTCGGTGGCCAGAATCGGAATCTCCGCTTCGAGCTTGCGGCGCGAGACCTCGGGATGGACAACGATGCCTCGGAAGATGTTCTCGAGCAGCACGAGGATCGCGTCGGCCGCGAGAAACGCCTCGGGCACCGCGATGCGCTTGTTGGCCGAGTCGTCGAGCGTCCTCTCGAGCCACTGGGTCGCGGCGGTCATCGCCGTGTCGAGGGAGAGCGCGACGACGTGGCGCGCGATCGAGCAGACCCGCTCGGCCCGCATGGGGTTGCGCTTGTACGGCATCGCGGAAGACCCGATCTGCTCGGCCTCGAACGGCTCTTCGAGCTCGCCCTCATGCTGGAGAAGACGCAGATCCGTTCCGATCTTGTGCGCGGACTGCGCCAGACCCGACAGCGCGTGGACGACCCGGTCGTCCTGTTTCCGCGAGTAGGTCTGTCCCGAGACGAGCTGGCGTCTGGCGAACCCGGCGCGGTGAGCGAGCGCGCGGTCGAGCTCTTCGACCCTCTTC
>DATDNV010000481.1:0-3301 GCA_036518075.1 Thermoanaerobaculia bacterium | reverse complement strand
CTGGGGCCGAATCCCGTATTGACGGAGCCCGAGGACTTTTACTATGCCGCGCTCCTCGAGAAGAATCGGGGCAACGTCGCCGAGGCGATCGAGCACCTCAAACACGCATCGGCCCGGAAGAACGGCGGCGGGAAGGTCGAGTTTCTTCTGGCTTGCTGCTACGCGCAGACGGGAGACTCGGACGTCGCTCTGGAACACCTGAAGCGCGCGATCGAGGAGGACCAGCGCCATCGCATTCTCGCCCGCCACGACCGGGACTTCGACCCGATGCGCGATACGCCGGCTTTCCAGGAGCTGATGGCCTAAAGGCAGTGCAGCGTTCGACGTGCGACGTTCTAAGTTGTTGGCCGCCAACTTCGAACTGAGAACTTCGCACTTCGCACTCTTTAGTCCACGCTGATCGGCAGGGTCTGGCTTTTATACTGGGCGGGTGAAGACGCGCCGTCGCTCCTCGCGAAGTGCCCGCCAAACGCCTCGCGTTCGCATCGTCATCCAGGCCGCCGGCCTGGGCGACCGAATGCGATCGACGATTCCACTGGTTCTGCACCGGGTCGCCGGCCGCACCCTGATCGAGACGATTCTCGATACCGCAGAGTCGCTCTCTCCCTCGCAGCTGGTTCTCCTGCTCGGAGCGTCGCGAGGGCAGATCGAACCGGCGATCGGGGGCCGGCGTGTCTCGATCGTCGAGACGAACACCCGCGAAGGCTCGGCCCGGTGGCTCCTGAGCGCGCTCGAGGGTAAGTCATCGGATCTCGAATCGGTTCTCGTCCTCCCGGCGGACGCGCCGAACCTCACTCCCGACACGCTCCGGCGCCTCATCGCGCGGCAGCGGGCGGCCCGCCTCGACCTCGCTCTCCTTTCGTTCCGCCCGCCGGACTCGGCGGAATGGAATCGGATCACCCGCGACCGCAGCGGCCGAGTTCGGGCAATCGCCCCTCCCGCCGAACGCTCCGCCCGCGCGACGCGGCCCGTCGAGGCGCATTCGGGCATCTATTGTTTTCGGAGGCCGGCGCTCGAGCAGGCGCTCCGACGCCTCGTGGAACGCAACCCGCGGGCGGACTTGACCGAGACCGTGGAAGTCCTCTCCCGCGGCGGCAAGGTCGAAGCTCTCGAGGCGGAGGACTGGCGGGAGGCCTGGTCCGTTCGAACGCGCCGCGAACTCGCGGCGGCGGAGGAGATCGCCCATCGCCATGGCATCGAGCGCGCGCTCGATGCCGGCGCCACGGTGATCGATCCCTCGACCACGCGGATCGATGCGACCGTCTCGATCGAACCGGACAGCGTGATCCATCCTTTCGTCGTCCTTCAGGGGCGCACGTCCCTTCAGTCCGGCTGCGAGATTCACTCGTTCACCCGGGTGGCCGATTCGCGGGTCGGAACCGGCGCGGTCGTCTTCCCGCACTGCGACGTCGAGGGCGCCGCGATCGGCGAGCGCGCGCGGGTCGGGCCGTTCGCGCGGCTGCGGCCCGGGACCGTCCTCGATGCGGACGTTCGCGTCGGCAACTTCGTGGAAACCAAGGAGGCGGCTCTCCGCCGCGGGGTGAAGGCCCTGCACCTTTCCTACCTGGGAGATGTCGAGATCGGCGCCGAGTCGAACATCGGCGCCGGTGTCATCACGTGCAACTACGACGGGTACGTCAAGAACCGCACCGTCGTGGGGCCGGGCGCTTTCATCGGAAGCGACAGTCAGCTGGTGGCGCCGGTGACGGTCGGAGAAGGCGCGTACGTGGGCGCCGGGTCGACGATCACGGAAGACGTTCCTCCCGGCGCGCTTTCGCTGACTCGCGCGCCGCAGAAGAACAAGGAAGGCTGGGTCGCAAAGCGCCGAGCTTCCCGCGAAAGCAAGACCGGCCCGGGAGGATCAGGAAGTCGTTGAGCGGCAGCGGTTTTGCACGAGGACGAGCCGGAGAGGAACGTCCTGGGTCATAATGCGTCTTCCCACTGAACAGAAACCGACCTCGACAGCCTAACGACAGGTGCTGACATGTGCGGAATAGTTGGATACGTTGGACCGAAAGAGGCGGCGCCGCTTCTTCTCGAAGGCTTGAAGCGCCTCGAATATCGCGGCTACGACTCGGCCGGAATCGCGACGCTCGCGAACTCTCATTTCGCGATCCATCGCAGCCCGGGCAAGCTCTCGCGCCTCGTCGAGAAGCTCGAGGGCTCCTCTTCGCCGGGCTCCGTCGGAGTCGGCCACACGCGCTGGGCGACGCACGGCCGCCCGACCGAAACGAATGCGCATCCGCACACCGATTGTTCCGGGCGGATCGTCGTGGTTCATAACGGCATCTTCGAAAACTTCGCGGAGCGCAAGACCGCGCTCGCCTCGGCCGGCCACCAGTTCCGCAGCGATACCGATACGGAGGTTTTTGCCCACGAGGTGGAGGCCGCATTCTCGGGCGACCTCTTCCAGGCGGTGCAAAAAGCGACGCACAGACTCTCGGGGGCCTATGCCCTCGTCGTTTCGTCCAGCGCCGAGCCAGGCGTGATCGTCGCCGCGCGCTCGGGGCCGCCGATCGTCCTGGGTCTGGGCCAGGGAGAGAATTACGTCGCCTCGGATCCGGTGGCTCTGGTTCCATGGACGCGCGACGTCGTCTTTCTCGAAGACGGCGACGTCGCCCGCGTCGATGCAAAGGGAATTCGAATCGCCGACCGCGACGGGCACTCGGTCGAGCGAGTTCAGCATCACATCATGTGGGACGCGGTCGCCGCCGAGAAGGGCGGATATCGCCATTACATGTTGAAGGAGATCCACGAGCAGCCCACCGCTCTTTCCGAGACGCTCGGCGGAAAGGTCGATCTCGGGACGGGCAAGCTCTCGATCGATCTGCCGCTGCTTTCGCCCGAGCGAGTCGCGGGCTTCGAGCGCGTGCTGCTGCTGGCGTGCGGCACCTCCTGGCACGCGGCGCTGGTTGGAAAGTTCCTGATCGAAGGGATGGCCCGCATTCCCGTCGAAGTCGACTACGGAAGCGAGTTTCGCTACCGAAAGCCGGTCGTCGACAAGAAGACTCTGACGATTGGAATCTCCCAGTCCGGCGAGACGGCCGACACGGTCGCCGCACTCGCGGAGGCCCGCCGCGCGGGGGCGTCCATCGCCGCGATCGTCAACATGCCCGGGAGCCAGATCGCGCGCATGGCGGAGGGAGTCGTTCTCACCCACGCCGGCCCCGAGATCGGAGTCGCGTCGACGAAAGCCTTCACGACTCAACTCGCCGTTCTTTTCCTGATTGCGGCGAAGCTACGCGAGTCTCGCGGGCTCGCCCAAGGCCTGCTCGAGCCCGAGCGCCGGGCTCTCACGCAG
>DATDNV010000480.1:0-3295 GCA_036518075.1 Thermoanaerobaculia bacterium | reverse complement strand
TATAGATCATGAGCACCGCCAAACTGTTCCGCAACGGTCGAAGCCAGGCCGTAAGGCTTCCGAAGGAGTTCCGCTTCGAAGGCGACGAGGTCAACATTCGGCGTGCCGGGAAGAAAGTGATCCTGGAACCGAAGACGCGGCGTCGTTGGCCGAAGGGCTACTGGACGAGCTGGGGACGGATTCCGAAAGATTTCGAGGCTCCGACAGCGCTTCCTTCCGTTCGTCGACCCGTTGACTTCGACAAGCCGTGAATTACCTGCTCGACACGAACATCTGCGTTTACGCGATCAAGCGAGTGCCGAGCGTTCTCGAGCGGCTTCAGGCGTCCAGCCCGGACGAATACGGGATCAGCGCCGTGACGGTTGCCGAGCTCTGGTTCGGCGCCGCGAAGAGCAGCCGTCCGAAGCCCACTCGCGCGAGCGTGGATGCGTTCTTGTCTCCATTCGAGATCTTGCCTTTCGGGACTGATGCGGCCGCCGACTACGCGGACATCCGAAAGGAGCTCGAGGCTCTCGGTCGGCCGATCGGAGATCGCGATCTTCTGATAGCGGCGACCGCGAAATCGAGAAGACTCACGATAGTCACCCACAACGTTCGGGAATTCACTCGCATCACCGGGCTGAAAGTCGATGACTGGTACCAGGCTTAAGGCGCAGGGCAGCGAGGAACTTGATAGTCAAAGTGACCGGACACCGGAATCGTGACGGTGTAGCGAGAAGGCTGTAATGTCGAAGTGGGTCTCGTACGGCTACCGTGTCTCGGACGATCTTGAAGCCCGGCAGGCCCGAGAGATCGAGGAGGAGCTCCTGCGCGAGCATCTCCCGCTCATTCTCGCCAGCTCCGAGCGGATTCTTGAGACGCCGAGGTTCTTCTATTGCCAGCTCGCGGACGCCTGGCTCTCCTCCATGTGGCTCTATGGCGGCGGGCCGATTCCGCTCGGCGTACTCCTGCTCCTCTGGGAAGCCGGCGAGATGCAGTTCGAGTGTCCCTCCTGCGGCGGACCGCTCTATGCGATAGGTGTCAGCGGCTCTGCGCTGAGCGGAAGCGGATCGGCGTGGGGAATCTGCGCCAAGTGCCGGACAGCCCAATCGCACCGCGGGCCGTGCGGCAGATCAGTCCACGCCGGCGGAAGGATGCTGCCGCGCTACCGCAACGAGCCGATCATCCAAAAGGGGAAGCATCCTCGTTTCGACTGGAAGGACGGACTGACCGGAGAGTCCACACCGGATAGAGTGATCGTCCCCGCGGTCGAGGCCGTTGACCTCTGGGAGCTCATCTGCGCGCTCACCGGGAAAGAGACGACTCGGCACAATCGGGGGCGACGGCCCGCATATATCGCGCCTCGCGGCATGAGTCACCCGATCGTGCTCGAGAGAAAGAGAACGTAGCTGGCTGGACGGAGTGCCTGGCTTCCGGCCTTACTGGAGCAGGACTACTTCAGAGTTTGGAACTCGTCGAGAAGGTGATTGGGGTCTTAGCTTATTGCCCCGTGTTGGCAGAAGCGTCTGGCTCTCTGCTCCCAGCCGGAGAGAACAGGCGGAAGGTATTGGGGTCAGGTCTATATTATGTATTACAGCGAACGGAAGGTATTGGGGTCAGGTCTATATTATGTATTACAGCGAATGGCGAGGCCGCTGATGTAAGGATCGGGGTCAGTCTCCTATTGTGCTATTAAGAGCTGCGCAGGTCTCGAGCGCGCGAACACTTCTACTACTGCGTTACCGATCGCGCCAGAACCCGGGGCGGCGCTTGGCATGCGCCACCGCGACGACCTCGATGGTCAAGGGCTTCACTCTGTAAACCAAGCTATATGGGTATCTCCGGAGCAGGAAACGGCGAGTCTCGTGAAGAAACATAGGCCATGCCTCCGGCCGCTCGGCGATCTTCTGTAAACCAGTCTCGATCTCATCGAAGAACGCGGCAGCCGCCTGTGCGCTTCGGGAGGCGTACCAATCCCGAGCCCCCTGGATGTCTTCTATTGCTTGAGGATGGAGCTCAACGGCGCGTCGCGGCATCCACCGATCCGAGAATCAGACGCCGGGCTTCCTCCCAGGGGATCGTCTTGACTGCTCCGGAGTCGAGCTCGGCAAGCCGCCGAGAGATTTCTGCGCTCCACGCGGCTTCAGCGTTTTCGTCGATGTCGGGGTCAAGGCTTTCGATCAGGCGGCTAGCTACGGCCGCCCGTGCTTCAGGTGAAAGCTGCAGGGCTTCTTGAAGGATCTTGTCGGCCTCACGACTCATAGCAAAATGCTAGCACGCGCGAGGACTTGGCGCACCCTGTCCAAGACCTGGCGGCCAAGTCCTAGTACACTACTTCTGCCTTCCACGGTTTGGCGCGTCGATCCGGCTGAGGTTGAAGGCGATCGACACACGCTCGCCGGGACCCGAGAAGACGTCAGTGCTGTGCCACATCTGGCCTGGAAAGCACCTTCTTGAAGTCAGCCGGCTCCGAAAGCGGCTTAATACATAATATAGACCTGACCCCAAGACCTTGGGAGACTGAGGGCTAGGTTGACCGGCGCATCCCCGGAGTTCTGAGTTCGCGAGCGATCTCCTCAAATCCCTGCGGGCAGTTTCGCGGAGAGATCGTCACGTTCTGAAAACTCTGCAAGACAAAACGCCTACGGTGGGTGGCTAACCCAGGCACAGCCCGAGTCCATCGGTCAACGCTTCTAAGCATCACGACAACAGCATTCCGATCGATAGCTGCCATCACGAGCGCTACGCTGTAGCCCTGGGACGGCAGCTTCGGGGCTCGCGACGAGTACCTGCGGCTGTGGTACGGGAAGAACTCAACGCAAAGGACGCCCCTTGCCACAGTCTCCCGCCCCACCTCGTCGATCAAGGGCCGAAGGCGTCGCGACCACCAAGTGCCGCCGGACGACGGTTGATGAGGATCGAGAAGGTAGAACGGGTACTGAAGAGGCTCGTGAGCGAGATTGGCTCGCAGGAGCCTGGCGAAATCAGCTTTCCGATGCCATTCAGCATCCCCCTCGGACCACCCCGGATTGAGGCCGAGCAAAACAACAGGCGCATCCGGCCTTCCGACAAATGGCTCGGGAAGAAGACTCACATCGATCTTGTGTTCGCTCTTCGCGTGCCGATTGAAGTCCTCAATCGCGGGACGGTCTTCCGGCAGGACGAATGGAGCCTCGTCGCGCAGCCTGACCCAGGGATTCGAGGGCATTCGGGCCGAACCCATCATCGAGGTGAGTCCTCCACTCTCTGGCTTGTCAATGGTCACGGTTGAAACGGGGTCAGGTGTTTCATCGGACTTGTTTCATAGATCCGACCC
>DATDNV010000479.1:0-3589 GCA_036518075.1 Thermoanaerobaculia bacterium | reverse complement strand
TAGACGGGCGCTGCCATCACGCCGGCGAGCGCCGCGAGCGCGACGCCGAGACCATAGGTGACGGTGACGAGCATCGGCACGTTGATCCCGAGCGCCTGCGTCAGCCGGGGGTTTTCCGTCGCCGCGCGAAGGTAGGACCCGAGCTTCGTTCGCTCCGTGACGTACCACGTCGCCAGGCACAGGACCAGCGATGCCAGCACGACCCAGGCGCGGTATTTGGGCAGAAACATGAAGCCGAGGTTGAAAGCGCCCGAGAGCGCCGGCGGGATGCCGTACGGTTCGCCCGATACTCCGTAGACATTCAGAAAAGCGCCCTCGGCGACCAGAGCGAGTCCGAACGTGAGCAGGAGGCCATAGAGATGGTCGAGCTTCGCCAGGCGCCGAAGCATCGTTCTCTCGATGAGGACCCCAACGATTCCGACGGCGAGCGGCGAGAGGACGAGCGCCCAGAAATAGCCGAGTCCTGCGTATTGGAGGAGCATCCAGGCGCCGAACGCGCCCATCATGTACAACGCGCCGTGCGCGAAGTTGATGATGTTGAGCAGGCCGAAGATCACCGAGAGGCCAAGCGAGAGGAGAGCATAGAAGGACCCGTTGACGAGACCGACGATCATCTGGCCGAGCAGCGCCTGCAGAGGAATGCCTAACCGGTTGGTCATGGCTTGGTCTGCAGCCGCCTCACGCCCGGCTACCGCCGAGCGCCGGGAAAGACCTCGCGCCGTCCGCTCCGGGAATGCCTGCGGTCTTGCCCGTCACGGCAGCCTTCGGCGCGGCTACTTCGCTGCGGTCACCAGAGAGCAGGTGCTTTTGGAGAGCGGCTGAAAGGCCTGGTCCCCCGGAATCGTGGCCTTGATGTTGTAGTAGTCCCAGGGACGCTTCGACTCCGAGGGTTTCTTGACCTGCATCAGGTACATCTCGTGAATCATCCGGCCATCGGCCCGTACGATTCCCCCTTTGGCGAACACGTCGTTGATCGGCGTCGACTTGATCTTCGCCATCACCGACGGCGCGTCATCGGTCCCGGCAGCCTGCACGGCCTTCAGGTAAGTGAGAACCGCTGAATAGACGCCTGCATGATCCATCGTCGGCTGCGCCTTGTGCTTGGAAAAAAAGCGATCGCCGAATTTCCGTGTCTCCGCGTTGAGGTCCCAGTACCAGCCTTCGGTGACCATGAGCCCCTGCGTGGCTTCGAGTCCCAGGGAGTGAATGTCGGTGATGAAGATGAGCAGGGCGGCGAGGTTCTGGCCGCCTTTCGTGATGCCGAACTCGCTGGCGGATTTGATCGCGTTGATCACGTCGCCCCCGGCATTGGCGAGGCCGATGATCTTGGCCTTCGAAGCCTGCGCCTGGAGCAGGTATGAGGAGAAGTCGGTCGTACCGAGAGGGTGCTTCACCGCTCCGAGAACTTTGCCGCCGCTGGCAATGATGACGTCCGTCGTGTCTTTTTCGAGCGAAGCGCCGAACGCGTAGTCCGCGGTGATGAAAAACCAGGTGTCTCCGCCCTGCTTGACGATCTGCTTGCCGGCGATGTTGGCCAGTGCATACGTGTCGTAGGCATAGTGGACCGTGTTGGCGTTGCAGCTGGCATTCGTGAGCGCCGTCGCCGCGGCGCCGGTGATCATGACGACCTTGTTCTTCTCTTTTGCGATTCCCGAAACCGCGAGGGCGGCGCCCGAGTTGGGCAGATCCGTGATCATGTCCACGCCGTCGCGATCGAACCACTCGCGCGCCCTGGTCGCAGCCACGTCGGCCTTGTTCTGGTGGTCCGCCGAGACGAGCTGAATCGGCTTTCCGAGAACCTTTCCGCCGAAATCGTCGATCGCCATCTGCGCGGCGACGACCGAGCCCGGGCCGCCGAGGTCGGCGTAGGGGCCGGTCATGTCGGTCAGGACTCCGATCTTCACCACGTCGCCCGAGACCTTGCCCTGGCCGACCGCGGGCGGCGCGCCGGCGCCGGCACCCACGAAGGCCGCGAGACCGACTGCCCAGATCGCGCGTTTCATCCGTACCTCCTTTGGCGCTCGCGAAAGACGCGTCGAGCCTAACCCTTCTCCACCTAGACGGCCAGATACTCTTTCAAAACGTCCGCCTTCGATTCGAGCTCGTCGCTTCGCAAGACGGAGGCCACGCGTCCGTGCTCGATGACGAAATGTTTCTGGGCGAGCGGAGCCGCGAAGCGAAAGTTGGATTCGACCAGGATCATCGTCAGGCCCCTCGCTTTGAGGGCCGCGAGCGCGTGGCCGAGCGCCTGAACGATGACGGGGGCGAGTCCCTCTGTAATCTCGTCGAGGAGGAGGATCCGGGCTCCCGTGCGGAGGATGCGGGCGAGGGCCAGCATCTGTTGTTCGCCGCCCGACAGGTGCGTCCCGCGGCTTCGTCTCCGCTCCCGGAGATTGGGAAACATCTGGTGGAGCTCGTCCGCCGACATCCCGCCCGGACCCAAAGTGGGCAGGAGAGCCAGGTTCTCCTCGACCGTCAGATTTGCGTAGATGCCGCGCTCCTCGGGGCAGTATCCGACGCCGAGCCGCGCGATTCGATGCGAAGGAAGGCCGATGACCTCCCGGCCGCGGACGCGGATCGATCCCTCGCGGCGGTCCGTGAGTCCCAGGATCGCTTTGAGAATCGAGGTCCGGCCGGCGCCGTTTCGGCCGAGCAGCGTGACGAGCTCTCCCTCGTGCACTTCGAAATCGATGCCATGCAGAACGTGGGATTCCCCGTACCAGGCATGGAGCCCGCGCGCCGCCAGCATGGGCTCAGTGGACATCGGCATCCGCGGTCCCCATGTAGGCCACCCGAACGTCTTCGTTGCGCGAAACCTCGCTGTACGGCCCCTCAACGAGCACGCGGCCTCGAGCCATGACCGTGATCACGTCGCAAAGCTTGCTGACGACTCCCAGGTTGTGCTCGACCATCAGAATCGTCCTTCCCTCCGCGACGCGGCGAATCAGGTCGGTGACGAGCCCGACGTCTTCATGGCCCATTCCGGAGGTGGGCTCGTCCAGAAGCATCAGTTCGGGCTCGAGAGCGAGCGTCGTCGCGATCTCGAGCGCGCGCTTGCGGCCGTAGGGCAGGTTGGCGGTCACATGGTTCGCGAAGTCGGCCAGGCCGACCCAGGAGAGCAGCTCCCGGGCGCGGCCATTCAACCCGTCGAGAATCTTCTGCGACCGCCAGAATTGGAACGAGTTCTGGAGTTCGCGCTGGAGCGCGACGCGGACGTTTTCCAGCACCGTCAAATGAGGAAACGTCGCGGAGATCTGGAACGAGCGAACGAGCCCGCGCCGGGCGACCGTGGCGGGACGTTCGTCCGTGATGTCGGCCCCTTTGTAGACGATGCGTCCGCCGCTCGGGTCGATGAACTTCGTCAGCAGATTGAAGCACGTGGTCTTTCCCGCGCCATTGGGGCCGATGAGCGCGTGGATCGCGCCGCGCCGGACGCGCAGGTCGACCTCTTTGACGGCGACGAAGCCTTCGAACTCCTTCGTCAGGCCTCGCGTTTCCAGTATGAACTCGTCCGTCATCTCCTTCGGAGACCCTCGGTGAACGCCGGAAGACGACAAGCGCAGCGCCACACGAGCGGCGCCCCGCGGAA
>DATDNV010000478.1:0-27828 GCA_036518075.1 Thermoanaerobaculia bacterium | reverse complement strand
TTCGCCGTGAACGTTCCCGTCTGGTAGACGCCCAAAGACGACGGCCCGGAGATCGAGACCGACAGGCCGCCGCCACCACCGCCTCCACCGCCGCCGCCGCCGCCTCCACCACCGCCGCCGCCACCGCCGGAAGCGATGGAGATCTGCTGCGCGGCGGAAACGGCTCCTCCGACCACGACTTTCAGATAACAGGTCGTGCAAGCGGGCGTGGCCGGCCACTGGAACGCGCCGCTCTGGCCGGTCGGCGCCGAGCCCAGCTGCGTATCCCCCGTGATCACCGGATTCGAGTTAGTGCTCTTGTAGAACGTGGCCGTGAGACTCGAATCCGGGTAGGCCCCGTGGAAATTCATTCCGACGCTCGACTCGTCGTCGAAGAGGTAATAGGTTCCGCCGGTCGTCAGGTTGCAGGAGAACGGCGCGATCGGCGCGCATGGAGCGAGCTGCGATCCTCCGGCATTCGTGTAGATGCCGACCTCCGGCGCCGGCGTGAACGTCGTCGTGGTGAACGGATGCGAGATGACGAGCGGCGTGGGATCGGACGGCGTCGAGTTGAACTTGATGTTGACGTAGTAGGTGCCCGCCGACCCCGGAGCCGTGAGCCCGAGGTTGTAGCTCGACGGGTTGCCGGACATGTTGACGGTCGTCCCTCCGCTCACCGAAGAGTCGGGAGAGCTGGGGCTGATCGACCAGACGATCGAATTCCACGTCACGCCCGTTCCCTTGGTCACGTTGATCGCGGCCGTTAACGGATTTCCGACCAGAATCGCGGAAGCCGGCAGCGTGAAGTCGCCGACGAGGTTGCGAATGACGACCGATCCGTTGGCCGAAGTCTGATAGCCGTCCGCATAGATCACGGTCAGAGCAAAATTCGTGGTGCCCGGAGGAACGAGCGGATTCTGAGAGCTCGACGTGCCGCTAGGCGTAAAAGTCCAGTCGAAGACAGCGGAGCCGATGTTTCCCTGCGTGCCGGTCGCGTTGGCCGAACCGCCCGTAACGATGTTCAAAGTTCCATTGCTGAATCCGGCAATGTTGATCTTCGGCTCCAGAAAGGTAATGGGGGCGGACGTGAACGCGGTCGTTCCGTTCGCGTTCGTCGCATTGAGCGAGAACTTGTAGCTCGATCCGCCGGGTGAGGGCGCGGGTGTGATGCTTCCCACGCAGCCGGCTCCGGTCGCGGGGTTTCCCGCCGGAGTACGGCAGGGGAAATAGACGCTCGCCGAATTTCCGGCCCCGGCGAAGGTCTGATCCGGGTGGAATGAACCCTGATTGTTGTAATCCCAGTTCTCGGCAGTGATCGGCGCGGTCGGAGGCGCGGTGGACGTGTCGGTCCACTTGATCAGATCGCCAAAGTAGTTGTTCTTGTCGCTCGGCCTCGAGTTAGCCGACAGGTTCGAGAAAGTCGCGTTCGCCGTCGGCGGAGCATTCGGATTTCCGCTGCCCGAGATTCCGTTGGGAATCGCGTTGAACACCCAGGTGCTGCCCTGGGAGTCCGCCGTGAGCCGCTGGTCGTAGGAGCCTGGGGATGGGCAGGACACTGACTGAGGTGTGCTGCCCGCCTGGTTCATGTGGATGACCGTACAGCCGCCCACCCCGGAGAAGTATGCGTCGGCGCCGATGAATCCGGCGAAGTTCCTCATATGGGGACCGTCCGGACCCCACGAGAATGCGGGGACGCCGTTGGTCACCTTGTAAACCTGGAGCGAGGGTCCCTGGTTGCACCCTCCGGGATATGACAGGTAGTCGTCGGCCAGGATGTATCCGGCGGGAGCGACGGCGACCGAAGAGACACCTTCGTGGCTGTCGCAGGCGATCGACTTGTAGCGTCCGCCCCCGCCTCCCTGGCACTCGGAGCAGGAGATGACGTCGACCCAGATCGCCTTGGTCACCACGTTGTAAGAGCAGGGTCCCCACTGGCAAACCGCTACGACCAAATCTCCCGTGTATCCGCCCGCTCCGGCGGAAGGATTCATCACCTTGACAGGATTCTCGGGATTGCCGGGCACCCCGCCGACTGGAGTCGTCGGAAATGCGACGACCTGGGCCTGGACGGAGCTGGCGAGGAAGAGTCCTGACAACGCGACGAGAACGAGAACGAGCGAACGGAGATGCCGTAGAACGGTCACGCGAACCTCCAGGGTCGGGAAACCTGCCTAACGCCGGAACGATGCATGCCCAAGATGCCTTTGAACGTGCTCATGCGACAAGCAGAGTCCACCAAATTTACGCCTAGCCTGTGAAACTCCTTCGAAGCTTCAGAGACGCTTTATCTCGAGTGCGAGAAGCCTTCCGAGATTGCGAGAAACCTTCCAAGTCCAAGTCGCGCCGAGAAAAAAGTGGGCGGGACTTTTGGTCCCGCCCACCCATGGAAAACCGAAGTTAGTTGCCGGTACCCACGGTGTGTGGATCGCCGCCGACACCCAACGGGAAGAAGAAGCGCGAGTCACCCGGGATGTGCGGAAGGATCAGGTTCGGGTAGGTCCCGTTGTCCTGTCCCTCGGGCACGCCGATCGGGTTGCAGTTCGTCGTATCGAGCTGCGCGGCGTTGTCCTGGAACGAGAGGAACGCAGCCGGACCTTCCATGTCGTACAGCACGTACGCCTGATCGTAAGAGCCGGCGAAGTTGTCGACTCCCGAGAAGGCGGCGTTGTTGTAGAACTCCATGTTGGCCCAGCCAAACGGCGCAGCCGGCAGAGCACCCGCGAAAGCGGCGATGTTCGTGTGCTGCGTCTCATACGGGAAATTGAACGTGGTGCTCTGGCAAGGAGAGGGGCACGGACCGGTCGTGGTCCGGTTCTCGTCCTCGTCCCAGAACGTCAGGCTGACGACCGGCTCGATGTCCTTGCAGCCGCCGGCCTTGCCCGCCGACTCGAAGCTGTTGAGGAGGTTCGTGAGCTCGTTCGCCGAAGCGCGCCAGACCGAGAAGTTCGAGGTGATTCCGTCTGCCGAGTCATTCGACCAACGGGCCGCGTACTTCAGGCCCAGAGGCTCACGCATATCGCCGTATCCGCCCTGGTTCCAGGGAGCGTTGGCGTTGATGCCGGGGTTCGGACGCGAGCCGATCGCGGCCGGAGTCACGTAGCGGGCGTAGAACGTACGAGTGTTCGGTACGCACGGAGTGCTCGGGCACGAAACCGGATCCGTGTGGAAGTCCTGAACGAGACCGTCTTCGTCAAAGCCGGTCATGGTGCCCTGGTTCGCGTCGGCCTCGACGTGGACCAAGGAGCCCGCGTAGGTCGCGATTCCCGTTCCGGTCTCGAAGATCACATCGCCCCAGAGGTTGTTCTCCATGCTCAACGCCTGGTCGATGTAGTAGTTCGAATCGGTCGGATCGGAGACGGTGCAGTAGTTGACTGCGTCGATCGTGACGTAGCCCTCGGCGGGTCCGATGATCACGCCATCGACGCCGCCGCAGGAGTTCGTGTCAGACGTCTGGTCGAGCGAGTCGAGGACCTGCTGACCGAACGCATCCGCGAACGAGAACGTGCCGCCCGGAGGATACAGGGTCGTCGCCTGCTTGTTGTCGAAGCCCGTGGCGGGCGACGGCAGCAGGGTTCCGACGCTGCAGGGGCTCGATCCGATACGCAGGAACGGCCAGCCGTTGATCGTGCACTCGGAGGTGTTCCGCTGGCACGCATCGATCAGGTTGCCCTTCGTATCGAAGTCGCCCGTGGTGGGCAGCTGGCCCGACAGGATTCCCGACATTCTGAACGACTGAACGTCAAAACCGGTCAGCGCGATGTTGAAGTCGAGAACGAGTTCGGACCGCTTATTGAAAACGTTGACGTGAGCGATCATCGGAGCGTCCGACGCGTTCGCGATCGTGACGATCGTGTCAACGCCGGTGCCGTCCGGTGAACCGTCCGTATTAAACGAGCTGGCGAAGTACGGCACGAGCAGCGTCCCTGCCGGCCGCTTGTCGACCGTGCACGTGATGGCGAACGCGCTGCTCGCAATCGCGAACAGGGCGGCGACCGCCAAACACGTAACCAAAGTCTTCTTCATTGAGATCTCCTCATTACGTTCAATGCAAATAAACACACGCTTGAGATTCCCTCCTTCGCGCGATCCCATCACCTCCCGTACTTTTGATTTCTTTCCAAAAAGTTTTTTCGAGTTGGGGTACTACTGGAACCTCATTGTCTTTAAAAGCTTTGCGGATGTTCAGGCCTCCGGAGGCCACCTGTCAAGAGAAAAAAGCGAAAAATATGCTTCCGGATCATCAAAATGAGGCAAAGCCTTTAGGCTGGAACGGTTTGGATCTGCTTTCTTTAGTTTCGCCTATTTTCCCCGGTTGAGGTAGACCGCCCAGCCTCCGCGTTCATCGGGCCGCGAGCTTGCCGTCGTCATCTCGACGACGAGGTCCGGCCTTCCATCTCCGTTCAAGTCCGCGACGCGAACGCACGATGCCGTGGATGGGAGCGCCGGCTCCTCGCTCGCGTCCGCCTCGGCGAAGCTTCCGTCCGGCTGCTGAAAGAAGACGCGGATCTTGTGCTCCTCCGTGTCGGGAAAGACGACGTCGTCGAGCCCGTCGCCGTCGAGGTCTCCCATCGCGACGGCGAAGATCGCGGCGTTCGAGCTTCGCTTGATCCACACGCGGTGAAGGCTCCAGGTTCCCGCATGGTAGCTGTCGACGCTGATGCCCGAAGCGACGGCAGGCTTCGCTCCGCCCTGGCCCTTGCGGTAGAGATCCGCGAACGCGGCGTCCCGATTCTTGCCGAACGTGCCCGGCGCCGTGACCAGGTGGTACGAATACCCGTCGAACGGCTCGAACATGGTCGGAGCGAAGGTGCCGTCTCCATTGTTCTTCCAGAGCAGCGTGAGGGCGCCGTGCTGGATGCTCCCGGTGAGAACGTCCTTCTTTCCGTCGCCGTCGAAATCCCAGGCCGTCACCGAATTCGAGGAGAACCCTCCGACGATTCCCTCGTGTCTGAGCTCCCAGCCCTTCGCGCCGCGGTAGAGGTAGACGCGGACCTGGGCTCTGTCGACGCCGGGAGTTTCTTCGGCGCCATCTTTCGAAGCGACGATATCGAGCTTTCCATCGCCGTCCGCGTCGACGAGCGCCACTCCCTGCGAGGAGAAATCCTTTCGGGGCAGCCCCGCGTGCACGACGCGAAAATTTCCTTTTCCGTCTCCGAAGAGAGAAACCAGTCCTCCCGCGTGGCCGGCGGAAACCACGTCCATCTTTCCGTCGCCGTCGATGTCGCCGACCGCGACCCCGCCGTAGACGAGGCCTGCCGTTCCGGCAGTCTTGCCCTTCTCATCGTAAAAACTCAGATGCCACGGTGTGAAGTGGCCCTGTCCGTCGCCGAGCCAGACGTGAAGCGATGTGTCGCCTCCCCGAAAGGGACCCGAGACGATGTCGGGGATCCCGTCGCCGTTCATGTCGGCGACGGCGAAATTGGCGCGCCACTGTCCGCTCGGCGGAAGGCCGGATCGCGGCTCCAGCTCGAGCTTCAGGCGGCCTTTCAAGCGCTTGGGAGTCAGGTCCTGGAGCTCGGAAGCCGGCGGCCCGGCCGCCTTCACGGTTCCGGACTGATCCGCCTCCGCCGCCTGTTCCTCGACGCTCTTGCCCACAGCCGCCGCCTGCTGTCTCGCGTCTCGTTCCTCCTTGGTCATCGGCTTGGAAACGTAGACGTAGTAGTACTCCTCGTCTTCTTTGTAGATCTCTAGCTTGGGGCCGATGATCGGATTTCGGATGTGCTTGTCGTCGACCTTCATGACGCTGTCCTTCTTGAAGCGCTGCACGTAGGAGGTCGCCGTCTCTTCGACGATGTCCGGATTCAAACGGCTATACAGACCGGGCGTCGGTGTCTTCGGAGGCGCCGAAGCCGAAGGGCTCGCGGAGGACGAACAGGCCTGCGCCGCCAGGCCGATGGCAGCGACGCCCAGGAGCAATTCGAGGCGACGGAACATCGAGAATCCTCCTTTTGCGGTTACCGGCTGGCGTAACTCGCGAGTGGCCCGGGTTCTTCCAGCAAAGTGAGACGAAGAGCCGGATTCCGCGGTCACGGCGTCCTCAACGCTCGGCGGCGGACCTGCCGGATGTCCCGTCCTTCGGCCGAGTCGCGGCCGACGACGCCCGGTGCGTGCCGATCGCACCGAAAAGGTCTTTCCCTTTTCGCGACAGTCAGACGACATCCGCGAAATGCGGCCGGGCGCGCATGAAGAGTCCGACGCCAACGAGAGCCGACGCCCCCGAGACGGCGATGAGAAACAGAATCGAAGACGGCTCGGGCGCGCGATGCAGAGTAAACGCGCGCCGGTACCACTCGACCAGATGCGCGGCGGGGTTCGCGGCCAGGATCCAGCGCAGCCTCGCCGGCACGAGCGACGCGGGATAGACGATCGGCGTCGCGTAGAGAACGACGGTCAGGAGAATTCCGATCACGTGCACCGCATCGCGCATGAAGGCGGTGACTGTCGCGGCGATGCACCCGATCCCGAACGTCAGCGTGACCTGAAGAAGGAGAGCCGGGATCAGGAGCAGAAGCCACGGAAGGGAAAGATGGCCGACGAGCGCAACGTAGATCGCGTAAACGACGAGAGCGATCACCTCATTGACGACGGCCGCCAGGACGACGGACAGAACCAGAAGCTCGACGGGAAAAACGGTCTTCTTTACGAGCGAAGCGTTATCGGTCAGCGCGGACGCGGATCGAGAGATGCCTTCCTGGATTGCGATCCACGGGAGCAGCCCCGCCATCAGGAACTCGGGAAAGCTGGCGAACCCTTCCGGCGTCGGAACTCGGAGAATGACCGAAAAGACGATCGTGTAGACCGCCATCCAGAGGATCGGAAGAGCAAAGGCCCAAAGGATCCCCAGGCCCGAACCGGCGAACCGGGAGGCCACGTCCCGGACCACCATCTCCTTCAAAAGAAAGGCCTGAGAGGCCCAACCGTTTTTCCTCCTTGACATACGCGGCCCGCGAGAGCTTATACTGAGCCGTTTTGATGCTGCAATAGCATTATCAGAACAAGGCTATCCATGTCTTCCAGCCATTCGACCCGAAAAATTCATCTGGTCGGCTCCCGAATCCGGGAGCTGCGCAAAGGCCGACGCCTGACCCAGATGGAGCTGTCGGAAAAAATCGGCGTCGCTCAGTCCGATTTGTCCCGAATGGAGCAGGGAGAATACAAAGTCGGACTCGACACCCTGTTCAAGATCCTTCAGGTCTTCGACCTCAAGATGGGCGAGTTCTTCGGCGAGACCGAGGAGCCCGCAACCGAAGAGGCTCGCCAGGTGCTGGACGACTTTCGCAGCCTCTCGGACGAGGCGCGCAAAGAGGTTCGCGATTTCCTGCTGTTCAAGAAGTTGCAGGAGAGTCAACCGGAAGCCCCCGCTGACTCGGATTCCCCGCTCAACCCGGACGAAGAAAAGCCCTTGAACCAGTGAGGAAACACCGTAGAATCGTCTGACTTGTCTGGAGTTCCATGAGCGAACGCCGCAAACATCTGGAGTTTCTGCGCAAGACGGCGAAGGACGCTCTCTGGGCAGGCGACTACGACCGGGCGCTGACCCTCTACGAAGACGGGCTCGCGCTCGCCCGCACCTGGAAAGACCGCGACCTCGAAGACCTCTTCACGTGCAACCGCGCCACGACTCTGATCGAAATGGACCGGCAGGATTTCGACCTCTCGCGGTTGAAGGAAATCCTCCTGCGAAATCCATCGAGCTACAACGGAGTCCTGGCGGCGCAGGTCAGCGCGAACGCGCACGAGGCGCGCAACGAGTACGCCAAGGCGCGCTTCTATGCCGACATGGGGCTGCAGAAGAGCCGTGAGCTCGGAATCGCCGAAGGCGTCGAGCGCGGCCTCAATCAGCTCGGGAATCTCGAGCTCCATGAAAGCCAGTTCGAGTCGGCGCGCGCGCTCTTCCACGAGGCGCTCGAGCGGCTCGAGGACAGAGGCGAAGGAAACTCCCATCGAGCCGCGCTCTACTCCGACAACCTCGGCTACTGCCACATCGCGCTCGACCAGGTCGACCAGGGAGTGCCGCTCGTCTGCCGCGCGGTCGAGCTCTTCGAGAAGCTCGGCGCGAAGCAGGCTCTCGACTATCCCTGCCTCGACCTCTGCTTCGCCAACGTGAAGCTCGAGAAGCTCCCCGCGGCGGAGACCTGGGGACTGCGCGCCCTCGAGCTCGGCGAGCAGTTCCGGCGGACCGACGTCGTGAAGAACTCTCACTATCTCCTCGCCGAGATCTACTCCGAGCTGAAGCGGGAGCCGGACGCGGACGTCCACTACGAGGCGCTGGCCGACTTTTATCCGAATTTCCCGATGCTGAAGAACTATCTCCAGCAGATCAGCCTGATGGACGTCATCAACCTGAGGGCATGAGGCGAATGAAAGCGCGCTGGCTCCGCACACTGATCGTCCTGGCGGCCCTGATGGGCGCCGCGGGGACGGCGCGCGCGCTCGAGCAGAAGTCGCTGCTCGCGACCGACGGCACGCTCTACACGGTGAGCGC
Organism: Thermoanaerobaculia bacterium; assembly: GCA_036518075.1. GTDB lineage: Bacteria > Acidobacteriota > Thermoanaerobaculia > UBA5066 > Gp7-AA6 > DATDNV01. The sequence continues at coordinate 19,364 of DATDNV010000478.1, read as the reverse complement.
CGGAACCGCCGAAGAGCTCGGGATCGTCAGCGCCGACGTCATGGCGTCACAGTACGCGATGGCCTGGTCGGCTCAGCGTCAGGACGGCTCGACGAGCGGCGCGATCATCCCGGGCTCGATCGGAACCAGCCTCAAGCGCAATCTCGACCTCGCGTACGACGATCCGAGCGGCTCGCTCGTCCTTCTCTGGAAGGAAGAGATCACCGTCATCAACGTCCTGCACATCTCGGTCCTTCGAAACGGGACGTGGACGAGCAACGATCTGCTTCCCAACCTCGGCTTTGCGCACGCATTCAATCCGCAGATGCTCCTGACCCACTACTGGGTCCATCTGCTCGACTCCAACGGCAACGATCAGTACCAGTACAAGTCGCTCCTGTCGGTGATCTGGTGGGAGGAAGCGAACCAGCGCCAGGCCCGCTACTGCCCGATCTTCCTCGACGAGAACGTCCAGCAGAGCGATATCGCGGTCTACGACCTGCCGACGCTCGTCGGCAGCTCCGGAGCGTCTTCCTACGACGGCGTGACGTCGAGCGTCTACTTCTACCCGGCGCTGCGTTACGAGGGACCCGCCGGCGCCGTACTCGCCAGCTTCGTCGACCTGGTGTCGCGCCAGCACTTCGTCGTTCGCGTTTCGTTCCCGACCGATCTCGGCCGGCCCAACGTCAGCAATCCGACCTACCTTCGCCGCCGCGAGCCGATCGTCGGCATCGCCTTCCGCGGCGGCATCGGCATGCCGACTCCGTTCGAGAGCCCCGAGAGCGTCACGACGTTCATCGGTCCCAACTACAACCCGACGATCTCGTGGCAGGACGGCACTTCTCTCTACTTCATGCGCTTCGCCGGCACCGCCTGGTCGGCCACGAGCTCGATCCCGCTCACCGACGCCATGCCTTACGACAAGGCCATCCGCCTGATCGAAGACATGGCGACGAAGAACTAGCTCTCCGCTTCCGCGGGTCGGGTTTCAGCTCTCCCTTCCTCCTTGTCATTGCGAGGAGCCCGTTTCCAGTCATTGCGAGGCGTCCGTTTCCTGTCATTGCGAGGTCGTCCGTTTCCTGTCATTGCGAGGTCGTCCGTTTCCTGTCATTGCGAGGAGCCCCTGTTAGTGTCATTCCGAGGAGCGTAGCGACGAGGAATCTGCTCTCGCGTTTATGCCGCGACTCGAAGCGATGAAAGCAGATCCCTCGCTTCGCTCGGGATGACAAAGAAGAGTGAGGGCTCGGGTTGACAAAAGGGGGAGCGTCGTTTCTCACGAGGCAGGCCGGACTCCTTCACGCAGCAGGACTCTGGCCGCTTCTCTTATATCGAATCTGATATAACGTCTCAGAGTCCCTTCGGCAGATCTTTGCGCACGTCTCCCTCGTAGAGCGACTCGAGAAGCGTCGCGGCATCGACCCCCGCCGGAGTCTGCGCCTTCGGGATCATGATGCGCACCGTATAGATGTGATCTCCCGGCTGGCCGGTGCGCGGATTCTTGGCTCCCTTCCCGCGCAGCCGAAAACGCTGGCGGCCCTGGGTGCCGGGCGGGATCTTGGCGTGCACGACTCCGTGAATCGTCGGCACTTCGATCTCCGCGCCGGAATAGGCCTCTTTGACGGTGATCGGGACGACTCCCGCAATGTCGTCGCCCCGCCGTTCGAAGTAGGGATGGGGCGTCACACGCACGGTGACGAAGAGATCTCCGGCCGCGCCGCCGCGCGCGCCTTTGCCACCCTTGCCCGGAACGCGAATGCGGGCGCCGTCTTCGGTGCCCTCGGGAATCCGAATGCGGACTGACTCGGACTCGACGACCGTGCCCGCGCCGCCGCACTCGGGACACGGATCCCGGCCAACACGACCCGTGCCCGAGCAACGCGGACACTCCTTTTCGCGCCGAAGAGAGAGCGAAGCGGTTCCGCCCAGCACCGCGTCTCGGAACGGGATCTCGATCGTGCCGGCGCTGTCCTCGCCTCGTTCCGGCCCGGTCTGGGCTCGGCGCGCGCGTCCGAAGAGGTCGCCGAAGATGTCCCCGAGATCCGCTCCCTCGAACGAATAGGCCTCGAACGGGTTCGCGCCCGAGAAACCCCGTCCCTGCCCCGAAAATCCCCCTGCCGAGGGGTCAAAACCGGTCGTCGGGCCCGCGTGTCCGAACCGGTCGTAGGCTCGCCGCTTCTCCGTATCTTTCAGAACGTCATAGGCTTCCTGGGCTTCCTGGAACTTTTTTTGGGCGTTCTTGTCGCCCGGATTGACGTCCGGATGGAGCTTCCGGGCGAGCCGCCGGTACGCTTTTTTCAAATCCGCTTCGGAAGCCCCTTTGGAGACCCCCAGGACCTCGTAGTAGTCCCGCTTTTTCATGAGTTTCCCGATTATAGGCCGCGCAAATTGGGCCATTGACACCGGAAAGCGGGCTAATATTATTAGCCATATCCGGCCAAGCTTCTAATGTTTTAAGGGAAGCGGAGATGACCATCGACGACATCGATCTCCGGATCCTCGACATGCTACAGCGAAACGGAAAGCTGTCCCAGGCGAAGATCGCCGGTGCCGTCGGCCTGACCACTCCATCGGTCAACGAGCGGATCAAGAAGATGGAGCGGCACGGGATGATCAAGGGATTCGTCGCGCTGCTCGATCACGAAAAGATGGGACTGCCACTGACCGCTTATGTGGACGTCGCCCTCGAGCATCCGCGATTCGAGAAGAGTTTCGTCGATGACCTCGAAAAACTTCTCGGAGTCCAGGAGTGCCACTACCTCGCCGGAGAATACGCGTACCGGCTCAAGGTGAAGGCGGCCGACACCACGGCGCTTGCCGATTTTCTCCAGCGCCGGCTGCTGACGATCAAGGGCGTCGCCCGAGCCCGCACACAGATCTCACTCGCTTCGAAGAAGGAATCCACGCTCCTTCCCCTCGTCATCGAGAGTGAAGACAAGGAAAACCAGGGCAAAGAGAAGAAGTAGCAGGAGCTGACAGCTGTCAGCTAACAGCTTTCAGCCTTCTTACTCTCGCTCCTCGCTTCTCCCTCCACGCTACCGCTCCTTGGTCCTCGCTCCCTCTTAGAACCTGTACATGAACCCGCCCGTCGCGGAGAGGAGCTGACGCCGCGGATCGACCGTCGTGTAGTGATACGTCAGGCGGACCAGGAGACTCAACTTGGAAACGATTCGAAAGGAAGCGTCGGCTCCGAAGTGCCAGCCGAACGCGGTGTGACTCGGATCCTGAAAGGCCTGATAGGTCGGATCCAGCGCGTCGGGCTTCACGCGATAGACGCCGATGCCCGCGAAGAGACCCGATGTGAAGTCGCCCTCGAAATACTCGTAGGATGCGCCGATCGTGCCGTAGTTGATGCGATCGGTGAATTCCGGGAGCGTGACGGTCGGCCCGCCCGGCGTGAGAGAGACCTGATCTCCGCTCTGCGACCCGCGGACCTTCATCTGTCCGATCATGGCGCGGATGGCGACCTTCTCGTCGGTCACGTAGTCGCCCCAGATGTTGAAGTCGTAATGATCGAAGCCCTCGATCCGAAACGTACCCTTGACGTCGTTGACCACGCCGGCGGCGGCTCCGATGCGCCAACCGGGCAAACCCTGAGCAAAGAGCGGAGCGGAAGCCGCGCAGGCGAGCGCGGCGAAGGAGATGAGTCGTTTCCAAACAGGCACAGGCACCTCCGTCCGAGAGTGTACGGTTGGGTGCGGCGAACTGCCAAGCCGCGCCTTGAACTTTCCACCGTGAACCCTAAGAATCCCGCCCGGTGAACGCTCGCGAACCGTCCGGAACCCTCGTCCGCGTCGCCGGTGCCGCCGCGAGTCTGCTCTTCCCGTCTCCCTGCATCGCCTGCGAGAACGGTTCGGTCGAACGTATTTTCCAGGGCGGCGTCTGCGACGTGTGCTGGTCGCGATTGCCGCCGCTCGCTCCGCAGCGCTGCGAGACCTGCGACCTGCCGCTGCCGGCGGCCGAAGCGCTTCGCTGCGGCCGCTGCATTGTGGACCCGCCGCCGTTTGAGACTCTGCGCGCCGCCGTTCCCTACCGAGGAGTGGCCCGCCAGATTCTTCTCGCATTCAAATTCCGAGGCGCCGACTACCTCGCTCCGCGGCTGGCGCGGAGGATGACCGAGAGGATCCCGGCGCCGGGGTCGATTAACGAAGTCACAGCCGTTCCCGCCACACGGAGCTCGCGCTGGCGCCAGGACCACGCGGCCGAACCGCTCGCGATCGCAGTCGCGCGGGAGCTGGGCATTCCTTTCGTCCGCCGGCGCCTCGAGAAAGTTCGCTCCACTCGAAAGCAGAGCCGTCTCCCCTTTCCGGATCGCGCGGGGAACGTGAAGGGAGCATTCCGCGCGCGCGGCTCGGGCGCGAGCCACACCCTGCTGATCGACGACGTCGCCACGTCCGGCTCGACGGCGCGGGAGTGCGCAGCCGCGCTTCTTCGCGCGGGGTCGAAGAGGGTCGACGTGTGGTGTTTTGCGCGCGCGTCGCGAGACGACGCGATCGCGGACTGGGAGCCCGGTTTCGCGGGAGCCGACCGATGAATCTCGTCAACCAGCTGATCGTCAAGAGCCTCCCGCTCGTGCCCAAGGCCCTCGTGCGCCGATTCGCGTCGCGCTACGTCGCAGGCGAGACGCTGGCCCAGGCGCTCGACGCGGTCCGGCGGTTGAACTCGGAAAAGTGCATGGCCACGCTCGACGTCCTGGGCGAAGACATTCTCGAGCTGTCGGAAACCGAAGCGACCGTCGTCGAATATCAGCGCGCGCTCGAGGCCATCGCGAAAGAGGGGCTCGATTCCAACATCAGCGTGAAGTTGACCGCGCTCGGCTTGAAGATCGACGACGCTGCGTGCCGGAAACAGTTCCACCGGATCCTCCAGAGCGCCGGGGAGCGAGGCAACTTCGTGCGGATCGACATGGAGGACTCCTCCGTCACCGAGGAGACCATTCGCATCTACTTCGACGCCAGACGGACGACGGAGCGCGTCGGACTGGTCCTTCAGGCGTACCTGCACCGCAGCCGCGAGGACGCGCAGCGCGCGGCGCAGGCGAAGGCGAACGTGCGCGTCTGCAAGGGAATCTACGTCGAGCCGCCCGAGGTCGCCCTTCAGGGGCGTGAGGAGATTCGCGACAACTACTCTCAAATGGTCGACACGCTGCTCGAGGCCGGGTGCTACGTCGGGATCGCGACGCACGATCCGGTCCTCGTCGAGCGCGCGCTTGCGACGATCGAGAGGCTGAAACTCCGGCGCGAGGCCTACGAGTTCCAGATGCTTCTCGGAGTCGCGGGGGACTTGCGTCGGCGGCTCGTCGCCGCGGGCCATCGCCTGCGCGTCTACGTCCCTTACGGAGAGTCCTGGTACGGATATTCGATTCGGAGGCTCAAAGAAAATCCGGCGATCGCCGGCCACATCGTCAAGGGGCTATTCCTTCCGGGACGGACTTGAGGGTTGGAGTCGTCAGGGCGGTCGGAACCCCTCATCGGCGAGATCCAAAAAACCGGTCGCGCCGGGCCCTGACCAAAAGGTCAGTTCCTTGCGGTCTGGATGGATGGTATTTGACGTCGACGAGTCATATACTTTGCAGCTGGACCCTCGGGTCCGCCTTATGAGACGGCGCAGGCCGCTGCTTTCCCTATTGGCTCTCACGCTCGGATCGGGCGGCATTCTGTGCGCCTCCCCGCCGCCTCCGCCTCTCCCGCTCGCCGCTCCTCCGATCTCGGGAGTCGTCAGCCACATGGAGCGTCCGATTGCCGACGCGCTGGTCGTTTTCTACAACCTCCAGGAGTCGACGCTGACCCGCTCCCACACCGCGCCGGACGGCACGTTCGTGGTGGTGTCGGCCCCGGTCGGGGTTTACGACCTGATCGCGATCAAGAAGGGGTATCGACCCGCTCTCCAGAGGGTCTGGCATCAGGCCGACCCGCAGCGTCTGAGCGCCGTTCACATCGAGCTGGCGTCTCTCGGACCCGAAGCGAAACAGCGGCCGGTCACCGACAACCTCTGGGAGCTTCGCGATCAGCTCCCGGTCGACGTCCTCAGGGAAATCGCGTTCGAGGCCGAAGCTCCCGCCAAGACGGCAAACAATCGACTGCCGGTGGGCACGACTGTGGGCGGACAGGTCAGCGCCGCCTCGGATCTCGCCGCCAACGAGAGCTCGCTCGCGCGGACGGCCGTGGGATTGACCGGCGGTCTTCCCAACGGATGGCGCTATGCGCTGCACGGCGACTACTCCGCGGTGGCCGATCACAGCAACGCGCCCGCGGACCTGTCGGCGACGACCGGCAATGCCGCGGGAGTGGCCCTGGACGTCGCGACGTCGCCCCTCGATCATCTGAGCCTGCAGACGCGGCGCAACTCGCTGTCGTTCCATGACGACGGTCCAGCGAGCCTCCAGACGCACGGCGTGAGCTGGAGTCGCGGCGTGGAAGAAGGCACGGTCGAATCCGTGGCCGCGCGGTACGTGGAGGAGACCAATCTTTACCGCGCCACCGCGACGGGACCCTCAAGCATCTCGCCGATTGCCTCGCGAACGTGGGAGGTCCGCGCCAACTATGCGCGGCCGGCGACCGACTCGCCCGGCGTGTCGGTGTCCATGACCTATCGCCACCGGGAAGGAACGACCGGCCCATCCGGTGTGAGCACGGACGGAACGTTCCTCGTATCGGCGCCGGACGCGGACCTCTCGGCGGCGGCCTCGACCAAGATCTCCTCCCACGCCCAGGTGGAGGGAGGCGTCGTCGCGCGGTACCTGTCCGGAGGCTATGGCCTCGCGCCGATGGCCACGGTCCGCTACGACGTCGGGAACCAGACCGCCGTGTTCGTCAAGGGTCTCTGGCGCGCCAAGGAGTCGGGGATCGGCGGCGGGACGACGATGCCGCTGGTACTTTCGATCGACGATCGCAGCGACGCGACCGCGACGAAAGAGTTTGCGGTCGGCCTTCAGCGCAGCGGCGACGACGGAAGCGCTTTCCTGGTGGAGGTCTCCAGCCGGCGCGTCGGAGAGTCGGTGCGCGCCTTCTTCGAAGGAGACTTCCTGACCGATTTCGACAGCGTTTACTTCTTCGACGGAAACATGGTCCGCCAGTACCGCGCGAGCGCGACCCACAAGCTTTCGAACTCGCTCTCCGGCACGGTCAACGCGATGTATGGAACGATCGGCAGCGAAGTGGCGGCGCCCTCGGCCGCCGCATATGGAATCACGAGCAACTCCGGACACTACTGGTCCGCGCGCGCTTCCGTCGAAATCATCCCGACTCACACCGGCGTGGCCGTGCTCGTCCGCGGCGCCCGGCAGACGCTGGAGACTCTCGCTGCACCTCAGGCCAACGACTCGTCCAAGGTGGCGATCTCGGTCTCCCAGGATCTGTCGGTCGTGGGCCTCTCTCCCTTCGGATCGGCCTGGCGATTGCTCATGGCCCTCGAATCCGCGCGTAGCACGGCGACGGGCGAGCGGGACGACTCTCAGGCAACCAAGCGGCTGCTCGGAGGCCTCGCGATCTCGTTCTGAGAGATCTGCACCGGCCGCTCGCGAACGTCTGCACCGGCTGCTTCGCGGCCAATTAATTTTTCTAAACGGGAGCCCTAAGAGCAGCTCAGCGCTCGTCTAGAAATTTCTCGATTCCGATCCACAGGTCCGGCTGTCGCATCCAAATACAGTCCAATAGAATCCAACAGTTTGGATTGAAGGTGTCCTCTCATAGACGGGGACTAATGTCTAAGTGCCGTAAAATATGGACTTGTGCCTCGGAAACTACGTTCTTCCGATGGCATTCGGATTGCTGAATCCGGTGCCGTGCCCCGTTCCCTATCCAGATTACTGATCGGGCTCGCGGTCCTCGTCGCGGGGGCGACGATGGGATTGGCGTTTCTCTCCTTTGTCCGAAAGGTCGAGTCGTTCGAAAGGCCCGGCTTCGCCTTCGTGCGGGTCAAGGGCGCGCTCGTCGTCGATTCGGTCGAGCCCGACAGCGCCGCCGAGGCCGCCGGACTGGTCCCGGGCGATCGGATCATTACCGTGGACGGACAGGTCGCGGGATCGGTACCCGAGCCGCAGCGAGCTCTCGCCCGCGCTCCCTTCCCGCACGTTCTCGCCGTCGAGAAAGGCGGCGCCGAAATCGTCCCGGTCCAGCTCAACAAACCTCCGCTCTCGATCGACTGGAAGTACCTCTTCCTCGCGTTCGTCGGTCTCCTCTATCTTTCGATCGGCCTCTTCACGGTCGCGCGCGATCGCGCGCCGGCGGCGCGCGTCTTCTGGGGAATCTGTCTCGCGTCGTTTGCGATCGACGTGCTCACGCGCGCGGGAACGCACGACTCGATCTGGAAGGCTTTCTGGATTACGGAGGACTTCTATCGCGCGCTGCTGCCGCCGCTTCTCCTTCACTTCTTCCTCGTGTTTCCCCGGCCGATCGTGCGCGCGCGCTGGCTCCCGCTCCTCTATCTTCCCGGCCTCGCCTACTTCGTGTACCAGGAGGCGCCGTTCGTCGTTCGGAGTCTCGATCCGGCGCGCACGTTCGTCGCCGCCAATCGGCTCTGGCACCTCCTTTTCGCGCTCTACGGCGCCGCCGTCGTCCTGCGGCTCGTCGCTCTCCTGCGCCACCGCCGCTCCGAAGCGGAAGCCGAGAAACAGGTTCGCTGGATCGGGCTGGGAGTCGTGGTGGGGCTCTCCCCCTTCCTCGTGCTCTCGGTGATTCCCGAGGCTCTGGGAGTCGCGACCCCGTGGCTCTCCAAGGCCGCGGTCATTCCTCTCGTTCTGATTCCGCTCGCGTTCTCCTACGCAATCCTCAAGTGGCGTCTCTGGGACGTCGAGGTTTTCGTGCGGGAGGCGCTCGCCACGACGGCTGCTGTCCTTCTTTGCGGGATGGCCTTTGTCCTGTTGAACGCGTTGCTCGACCGCACTCTCGAGGGGATGGCCGGCGCGGGCAAGAACGTCGTGGCGTTCGGGTCCGGGCTGATTCTCGCGTCGCTTCTGGTCCCGATGAAGAAGCGGATCACCGACGTGCTCGAGAAAATTCAGTACCACGAGACCTACCGCGCCCGCAGAGCCTTGCTCGACTTCGCACGGGACTTCTCGACGCCGCGTCCGCAGAGCGAGGTCGTGGCGGCCGTGATTCAGCGCGTCGAAGACGGGCTCCATGTCGTGCCCTGCCACCTGTTCCTCCTTCACGAAGGCGGGCCCGAAGCGGAGTTTCTCGCGGAGCGTCTCGAGAACGCCGAGGTCTGGCGCCTTCGTGGATCGGCGTTCGGTGAGAGCGAGCCGCGCGGCGCGATCGCGCTGCACACGGCCGGTTTTCGAACGTTCTTCGCGATGCGGTGCGCGGGCGGCCTCGTGGGAGCCCTGGGAATCGGGCACAAGGACGGACGCGTTCCTCTTTCGACGGAGGACGAGGCGTTGCTGGCGGCATTGATGGCGCAAGCGGGACTCGCTTACGAGAACGCGCGGCTCTATGGAGCGCTGGCGGAGCGGCTCGAGGAGATCCGCACGCTGCAGCAGTACCAGGAGAGCGTGATTCGCTCCTCCTCCTCCGGCATCGTGGTCCTCGACGGCGACGGGCGCGTGCATTCCGCCAATCCCGCGTTCTCGGCGCTCGTCGGACGGCCCGAGGGCGACCTCGTCGGCCGCGTCTTCTCCGAGATCCTTCCCTCCGTCGAGCTGCCCGCCGATACCCCCGATGCTCCGGAACAGAACATCGAGGCTCAGTTCACCGGCGCGGGCGGGCAAACGCGCGACATCCGCATCTCGGTTTCACCCTTTCACGGACAGCCCGACCGGCGGGTCATCCTGGTCGACGACGTCACTGATCAAATGCGCGCCGAGCGCGCCCTGGCGGAGCGGGAACGCCTCGCGTCGCTGGGTGTACTGGCGGCGGGAGTCGCCCACGAGGTCAATACCCCGATCGCGGGGCTTTCCTCCTACGCGCAGATGCTCCTCGCCGACACGGCGCCGGGAGATCCCCGGTATTCGATCCTGAAGAAGATGGAGCGTCAGACCTTCCGCGCGGCCCACCTCGTCAACAATCTGCTCGAGTTTGCAAGACCGCGGCCGGCCGCGAAGGTTCGCGCCGACCTGCGCGCGGTCGTGACCAACGCCGCGGAGTCGGTCGAGACGACGATGGGGCGGCGCCGGCTGACGCTCGACATCGCGGACCACGGCGAGCCGAGCTGGGTCGACGGCGACCCGCGGGAGCTCGAGCAGGTGTTCGTCAACCTCTTCACCAATGCCAGAGACGTTTCGGCCGAAGACGGCGAAGTGGAGTGCCGACTCTCACGCGAAGGCGTCTCGGTGTGCGTCACGATCTCCGACCGAGGGCCCGGATTGCCCGAGGGCGGCGCCGAACGGCTCTTCGAGCCGTTCTATACGAACAAGAAGTCGGGCGGAACCGGACTGGGCCTCGCCATCTCGCGGGACATCGTGAAACGGCACGGCGGCGAGATCGGGCTCCGCCCAAGGTCAGGAGGAGGGGCCGAGGCGTGGGTTACGCTGCCGCTCGCGACACGGGTGTCATGACCGACGCGCTGCGCATCCTCATCGTCGACGACGAAGAGGTCATTCGCGACGTCCTCCATACCCTTCTGCGCCGGGAGGGCTACGAAGTCACTTCGGCCGGGGACGCGGCCGAAGCCCTTTCCGCGTTCGAGGCCGAACCCTTCGATGTCGTGCTTCTCGACCTGATGCTTCCCGACCGGCCCGGGCTCGACGTGCTTCGCGAAATTCGGCGCCGCGATCCCGACGCGGTCGTCGTGATCGTGACGGCCTACTCCTCCATCGAGGGCGCGATCGAAGCGATGCGTGACGGCGCCTTCCACTACATCCCCAAGCCGTTCCAGAACCAGGAAGTTCTGATCACCGTCGAGAAGGGGGCCGAGAGACGCCGCCTGACTCAGGAGAACCGCCGCCTGCGGCAGGAGCTCTCCAACCGGTACGGCCTCGGGCGCATCGTCGGCAAATCGGAGGGGATGCGGCGCGTCTTCGAGCTCGTACGGCTCGCCGGCCCTTCCCGGTCCACGATTCTCGTGGAGGGCGAGAGCGGCACGGGCAAGGAGCTCGTCGCCCGCGCGATCCACACCCACTCGCCGCGGTCCGGCGCGCCGTTCGTGACCGTGAATTCCGGCTCGATGCCGACCGATCTGCTCGAATCCAATCTGTTCGGCCACGTCCGCGGCGCGTTTACCGGCGCGGTCGCGAACAAGAAAGGCCTGTTCGAGGTCGCCGACGGCGGCTCGATCTTCTTCGACGAGATCGGAACGATCGGTCTCGACACACAGGCCAAGCTCCTGCGCGTCATCCAGGAGCGGGAGTTCATGCGGGTCGGCTCCGTCGACACGCAGAAGGTCGACGTGCGCATCATCGCCGCCACCAACGTCGACTTGAAGAAGATGGTCGCCGAAGGGCGCTTCCGCGACGACCTCTACTATCGCCTCTGCGTCATCACCATCTCGATACCGCCGCTGCGTGAACGGCGCGAGGACATTCCGCTCCTGGCGGACCATTTCGTGCGCGTGTACGCCTCGGAGAACAACAAATCGATTTCGGGCTTGCACCCGGACGCGCTGCGCGCCCTGATCGACTACGACTGGCCCGGAAACGTGCGCGAGCTCGAGAACGCGATCGAACGGGCCGTCGTCCTGTGTCCCGGCGGCCAGATTCCGCTGGACCTCCTGCCCGACACCGTCCTCGAGCCGGATCGCGCGGACCTGCCGGTTCGGCTGCCCGAGAACGGCTCGACCTACAAGGACCTGATCGAGGACTACGAGCGCCGGCTCGTGCGCACCGCGCTGCGTCGGACCGGTGGAGTCCAAAAACGCGCCGCGGAGCTCCTGAAGCTCAAGCCGACGACGCTGCACGAGATCATCAAGCGTTTAGAGATCCGAGAGCCCTAGCTTTCAGCCATCCGCTCGCAGCTCTCCCGCTGTCATCCCGAGCGAAGCGAGGGAACGGGCCGCGGCGGTCGCTCCGCGACCAGGCGGCCAGAAATCTTCCATACCAAAGCCGAGGACGCTCCCGCAGGGGCCACCGGTCAGAAAAGTTAATTGGCCCGCGCAGCGGGCCGGTTCAGATGTTTCCTCGTCGCTTCGCTCCTCGGAATGACATTTGGAAGAGACCGAGCTTCTCGGAATGTTGGCGCGCTCGGGCCCAAATCCAGAGAGAACGAACCGCCTGACAGGTCACGAACTCTGGCTGAAAGCTGAGAGCGGATGGCTACATCCGTGACTTCAGTTTCTTAACCGCCTCGCGTATCTCGGCAGGCGTCGGCTTCAGCCCCATCACCGTCGGATCGCTCGCCCGGTAGCGAACGACGCCGTCGACGACGGTCGCGAAGACGTTCTCGCGGCCCATCGCGTAGACGATCGCTCCATACGGTTCCTCGGACCACTCGGTTGGCAGCGCCCAGGCCGCTTCCGGATCGAGCAGGGCGACATCGGCCCGCCCGCCCGACACCAGCCCTTCTTCGCCCGGCAGCCCGAGCGCCGAGGCCCCCTCCCACGTCGCCATCCGCAAGACATCGAACGCTTTCAGGATCCCGGGAGGCGTCGACGTGCGCGGCAAAAACGCCGCCAGCCGCATCTCCGAGAAGGGGTCGAGACGATCGTTGCAGGCAGTGCTGTCCGAGCCCAGACAGACGCGAACGCCTGCCGCCTTCAGCGCGACGACCGGGCAGACTCCGGACTGGAGCCGCATGTTGGAGGAGGGGCAGTGGACCACGCTCGTCTTTCGCACCGCCAGCAGCTCCCGCTCCGAAGGCTCCGTATGGACCGCGTGGGCAAGACACGTCTGCGGCGTCAGCAACCCCACGGTGTCGAGGTAGGTCACGTTGGGGAGGCCGGTCCGCATGCGGACGATGTCGACCTCGCCTCGGTTCTCGCTCGCGTGCGTGTGAATCAGCAGGTTCTTGTCCGCCGCGAAGCGCGCGGCCTTGCGCAACAACGGCTCGCTCGAAGTCACGACGAAACGCGGCTGAACCGCCACGCGCAGGCGCCCGCGGTCGCGCCCGTGCCAGTAGGAATGGAGACGCTCGGTCTCGGCGAGTCCCTCCTCGGCCCGGGCGCGCAGGTTCACGGGCGTCGTCTCGAAATCGTCCATGAGCACGTTGCCGCCCGTATACCGAATGCCTGAACGCGCGGCGGCGCGGAACAGCGAGTCGGAGTGGCGGATCGTGCCCATGTCGAGAACAGCCGCCACGCCTCCGGAGAGACACTCCGCGAGGCCGAGCCGCGCCGAGACCGTCATCGTCTCCGCGTCTTGAGCGGCTTCTCCGGGCCAGACGTGACGCTCGAGCCACGGCAGGAGCTCCAGAGTCTCCGGGCCATTGCGCAGGAGGCTTTGACACAGGTGTAGATGCGCCTGCACGAATCCCGGGATGACCCACTTCCCTTTCGCGTCGAGCTTCTCGACCGGCTCGCCCGGCCGGGACGCGAGGCGGCCGGCCTCTTCCCCGACCGCCCGGATCGTCCCGTTTTCCGCGTACAGGTCTGTCTTCGCGCGAATGTCTTCGGGGGTCGTCAGGCCGATCAGCGTCCCGCCTTCGACGAGAAGGCGGCTCATACGAGGACGAAGGACGTAGGACGTAGGAGGTAGGGGCCGAAGGAACTCTCCCTACGTCCTACCACCTTCGTCCTACCACCCACTCAGGCGGGCAGCCTGCGGATCATCAGCAGGGTCCGGTCGTCCGCGAAGTGCTGCCCTTGAGCGTGCTGCTCGAGAACCTGCGCGAGGGAGGTATCCACGTCTGACAGCTCGTGTCCGGTCTGCGTAACCAGAAAGGTCTTCAACCGCTCGATCCCGAACTCGACTCCGTCGGCGTTGGCTGCCTCCGTGACGCCGTCGGTGTAGAGGCAGAGAAAGTCGTCTGGTTCGAGCGTCAGCTTGGAGGAGCCGTAGGGCCGTCCCGGGAACAGAGCCAGAGGCAGACCGTGCGAGGGCAGCTCTTCGACCTTCCCGCCCTTGCGGACGACGAGACCCTGATTGTGGCCCGCGTTGGTGTATTCGACCTCGCCGGACGCGGGATCGAGCAGGGTCAGGAAGAACGTGATGAATCGGTCGGGTCCGGTGCGTCGGGAAATCGCATCCGAAAGACGCCCGGTCATCTCCGGCACCGGGACCAGCTCATCGGCCCAGGCATGGAACGAGGCCTGGAGCGACGCCATCAGGAGGGCGGGCCCCACCCCTTTGCCGCAGACGTCCGCGATCGCCGCGTACACCTTCGAGTCCGACCGCACGCGAAAGTCGAAGTAGTCGCCGGAAACCTGGCGCGACGGAACGTTGGAACCGTAGAGCTCGTAGCCCGGAATCTCGGGAGGCTCCTCCGGAAGCAGGCGCTGTTGAATCTCCTGCGCGAGCGCGAACTCGCGGTCCATCTGCTTCTTTTCGGCCGCATCCGCCATCAAGCGGGCGTTCTGAATCTTCGCCGCGGCCACGTTCGCCAGAGACGTCAGCAGGCGCAGGTCGGCCTCCTCGAAGGACCGGTGCCCCATGCGGCAGTCGATGTAGATGAGACCAACGACTTCCCCGCCGTTCTCGAGCGGCGCCGCGAGCACTGACTTGATGCCCGACAATCGGATCGATTCGGACAGCGAGACCGCGGAGCTGTTGGCCGTGTCCATCAGCAACAGGCCGTTGCGCTTCTCGACGACGGTGTTCACCAGAGTCTTGGAGAGGCGAATGTCTTCCGCCGAGATGCCCTCGGCGACCCGCACCACCGCCGGAACGAGCTCGCCCGAGATGCTCGAGCGCAGAAGCACGACCGCGCGGTCGGGCCGGAGCGTCTCGAAGACCTTGTCCATCAGAAATTTCAGAAGCTCGTCCACCGACACGTCGCGCAAAAGCTCGATCGTGAGCTCGTTGACCACGCGCAGCGATTCGATCAGCTTGGAGAGCTGTTCCGCCGGAAGGCGGGGATCGGTCTCGGTGGGCTGGCGGAGCAGCTCCGCCGAGGCCTTGAGGATCGTGTTGTCGAGGGCATGATCCTCGCCCGCGATCTCGTCGATGCGAACCCGAGTCGTCGACTCCGACTCGACCTTGAGTGTGACCCCGCCGACGGTGATTCGGTCTCCCGACTTCAGCGGGATTTGCGAAACGAGCTTCTCGCCGTTGACGAAGGTGCCGTTGCGCGAGCCGAGATCCTCGATCAGGAGGCCGCCGTCACCGCCCTCCCGCACGATTCGCGCGTGCTGGCGGGAAAGCATCTTGTCGGCAATGGGAAGGTCGTTCATCGAGGACCGCCCGATCGTGGTGACCGGCCGGTCGAGAATGAACTTCTGCGCAGGCATGCCCGGCGCGGTCAGATACAGGTAGAACACGATGACCTGCGGGATTCTAACTCGGGAATCACGCCTCTAGTCCGCGCCAGGTAGCGATAGCTCATTGAGCCGCAAGGCCTTCCGGGAATCGGAGGATCGAGCCCGGACTCTGCAATGGCCTCCGGGGCTTGCGCGGCAGCGGGCCGCACCCTACAATGCGCGGTCCCATGAAACAGAACCTGCATCCCGAGCTTCACGAGGTCTTGGTCCACTGCGCCTGCGGGGAGACCTGGAAGACTCGTTCGACGAAGAAAGAGCTGCGCCTGGAGATCTGCAGCAAGTGCCACCCCTTCTTCACAGGCAAGCAGAAGCTGGTCGACACGGCCGGCCGCGTCGAGCGATTCCGCAAGCGCTACGAGAAGAAGCCCGCCGGCGCCCCCGCCTAGGGCCCATGCGGCCCGTCCACTCCCTCTTCTCTCTTTTCACAGCGCTTTAGCGCTACGACCAAGGTCTGCACGCTGACAGCTGAGAGCTGACAGCTGAAAGCTTTTTTATGCTTGAAAAACTCGAGGACATTCGACGCCGTTACGAAGAGATCAAGGAACGTCTCTCTGACCCGACGTTCGTCTCCGATCATCGGGCCGTCCGGGACGCGCAGAAAACGCTCGCGGAGTTCGAGCCGATCGTTCAGAAGATCGAAGAGCGCCGCCGGATCGAGCGCGAGCTCGCCGGGGCCCGCGAGCTGACCGAGCAGCTCTCCCCCGGCGACGAGCTCTACCCGGTCGCGACTGCCGAGCGGGCGGATCTGACGGAGCGGCTTACCCGCGTAGACGAGGAGCTGAAGCTCCTGCTCCTGCCCAAGGATCCCAACGACTCTCGCAACGTCTTCGTGGAGATTCGAGCGGGAACGGGAGGCGAAGAGGCGGCGCTTTTTGCCGCCGAGCTCTTTCGGATGTACGAACGCTACGCGGAGCGCAAGCGCTGGAAAGTCGAAATCGTGGACCGCGACGACACAGGCATCGGAGGCCTCAAGGCCATGACCGTCCTCATCGAGGGCGCCGGGGCCTACTCTCGTCTGAAATACGAAGGCGGTGTCCATCGAGTCCAGCGCGTGCCCCAGACGGAAGCCTCCGGGAGGATCCACACGTCCGCTGCGACCGTCGCCGTTCTTCCCGAGGCGGAGGACGTGGACATCAAGGTGGACGAGAAGGACATCCGCGTCGATCGATTCTGCGCCTCGGGCCCGGGAGGCCAGGGAGTGAACACCACCTACTCGGCCGTGCGCCTGACCCACATACCGACGGGCCTGGTCGTTCAATGCCAGGACGAGCGCAGCCAGATCAAGAACAAGGCGAAGGCCATGCGGGTGCTCAAAGCGCGGCTGCTCGAGATCGAGCGGGAAAAGCAGGAAGGAGCGATCGCCGCGGAACGAAAGAAGATGGTCGGATCGGGCGATCGGTCCGAGAAGATCCGCACCTACAATTTCCCGCAGAACCGCATCACCGACCACCGGATCGGTTTCACGACCCACCGGCTCACCGACGTTCTCGACGGAAACCTCGACGAGCTCATCGAGCCGCTGTCCGCTCACTTTCAGGCCGAGCGGCTGAAGGAAGAGCTGGCCAAGGCGTGATGGAGCTATCAGCTGTCAGCTCTCAGCCTTTTTCAGTCAGACCGAGATCGCGTAGGCCTTCGGGCTGTGAGCTGATAGCTGAAAGCTGACGGCTTGGTTCCATGACTGCCCGCGAGCTCCTCGAAGGTGCGGCGCGGCTGGCGCGCAACATCGGCTCCGAGGCCACTCCCTGGGACGCCCGCATCCTCCTGGCGCATGTCCTCAAACATTCCAATCCCCTGGCGATCGACCCGAACGCCCCTCTGGCCGACGCGGCGGCGGCTCGGTTCGGCGAGCTCTGGGCGCAGAGGCTCGATGGAAGACCGGTCCAGCACCTGCTCGGTGAATGGGACTTCTACGGTCGAACCTTCCGCATCGACAGCCGCGCCCTCATTCCGAGGCCCGAAACGGAGGTCGTGATCTCGGCCGCCCTCCGGGAGGCGCCCGACGCGCGGCGCGTTCTCGACGCGGGAACCGGCTGCGGAATTCTCGCGATCACCTGGCTGCTCGAGAAACCGGCTTCGAAGGCCGTCGCCCTGGACGCCTCTGTGGAGGCGCTCGCGCTCGCGCGCGAGAACGCGCAGCGCCATGGGGTCCTGCCGCGCATCGAATTCCTCGCGAGCGACTGGCTCTCGGGAACGCGGCCTCCCCCGTTCGACATGGTCGTCGCGAACCCTCCTTACCTCTCCGAATCCGGCGCCGTCGACCTCTCCGTGACCGTGCGCGAGCACGACCCGGAGCGCGCGCTCTTCTCCGGAGGGGACGGGCTCGCGGCGATTCGGCACCTGCTCGACGAGATCCCCGCCTACCTGACCCCGGGCGCTCCCTTTCTGTTCGAGCTCGGTTTCGGTCAGGACGAGGCGGTGAGGCAGGAAATCCGGCGCCGGGCTGCCTGGTCCTTCGTGTCGGTCGAGCCCGACCTCGCCGGCATCCCTCGGGTCGCGGTCGCCCGCAGGAGAAGCGTCCCGAGCGCTTAGAATCCCGGCCCGTGGACAAGTTTCGGATTCAAGGGCCGACCCGGCTGCGCGGGGAAGTCTCGATCTCGGGATCCAAGAACGCCGCGCTTCCCTGCCTGGCGGCGACCCTTCTCACTCCGGAACCAGTCCGTCTGACCAACCTGCCCGACGTCCGAGACATCCGCACGATGCAGCGCCTGCTCGAGCACATTGGAGTCTTCCTCTCTCGCGGAACGAACGAAGCGACGGTCGAAGCACGAACGATCGGATCCGCCGACGCTCCGTACGATCTGGTCAAGACGATGCGGGCGTCCGTTCTCGTTCTCGGGCCACTTCTCGCGCGCAGCGGCCACGTCCGCGTTTCGCTGCCCGGCGGCTGCGCGATCGGGGTGCGGCCGATCGACCTGCATCTCGCGGCCTTCGAAAAGCTCGGCGCCAGGGTTTCGATCGAGCACGGGTACGTCGAGGCCTCCGCCGATCGGCTCCAGGGCGCGGACATCTCCTTCGAGGGGGTCACCGTGACCGGCACGGAGAACGCCATGCTTGCCGCGAGCCTCGCGCGGGGCACGACCCGCCTGATCCACGCGGCGCGGGAACCCGAGATCGTCGACCTCGCCCGGCTCCTGCGAGCCATGGGCGCGAGGATCGAAGGAGAAGGAACGTCCACGATGCGGATCGAAGGCGTCTCCTCCCTTTCGGGCGCGGAGCACGCAGTCGTGCCCGATCGCATCGAGGCGGGCACGTATGTGCTCGCCGCGGCCGTGACTCGGGGTGACGTTACCGTCGCCGCGTGCCGGCCGGATCACCTCGATGCGTTGACCGATCGGCTCACCGCCGCCGGCGCGGACGTCGAGACCTCCGGTGACCGCATTCACGTTCAGGCGAGCGGTCCGCTGCGAGCGCAGGACATTGAGACGGAGCCTTATCCGGGTTTTCCCACCGACCTGCAGGCGCAGTGGATGGCGCTCGCCACGACGCTCGACGGCGCATCCGCCGTCACGGAGACCGTCTTCGAAAACCGGTTTCAACACGTTCCCGAGCTCGCCCGCATGGGCGCCCGGATCCGACTCGAGGGCCGCCGGGCGACCGTGGAAGGGCCGACGCGCCTCTCGGGCGCGAGTCTCATGGCGAGCGACCTTCGAGCCTCTGCCGCTCTCGTCCTCGCGGGACTTTCGGCGGATGGCATCACGGTCGTCGACCGCGTCTACCATCTGGACCGCGGCTACGTTCGCATGGAGGAGAAACTCAATCGGCTCGGCGCCTCGATCGAGCGCGTTTCGGCGCCCACCGGCGCTCATCCGATCGAGGGGTACGTGCGCGAGGTCTGAAGAACGACCGGCTGCCGCGAGGCTGGCTCGATGATCGTCGACGCGCATGTCCATCTCCTGCCCGAGAGACTCGCCGCCAAGATTCGGCGATTCTTCGAGATTCACGAGGCGCCGCCGCTGATCTATCCGTACGCGCCCGACTCCGCGCGCGCCGCCCTCCAGGCTGCGGGAGTCGAACGCTGCTGGAGCCTGCCGTATGCCCACCGCGCCGGAGTCGCGCCGGGATTGAATCGCTGGATGTCAGAGACCTGGCGGGACGATCCCTTCGTC